>JAZNAJ010000053.1:0-1594 GCA_045586445.1 Clostridia bacterium
AGTACATTTGTCATATCCAGACCATTTTCATCGGCAATGGTATTTGCGGTTTCTGTATCCAACACAATGCCGTAAATGTGTCGGCGGTCAATCTTCTCCATTGGTATCAGTCCTTTCGCTTGATGAAACTATTATAACACCTTAAATGAAGTTTGTCAAGCCTTTTTTCTTCTTTTTTGCGGGTTTGTAGTAAAATTCTGCGACTTCACAGCAGTTGCACGCAGAGACTTTATCAGGGGTATCTTCATCCCTATTTCCGCAAGTCTCGCAGGGATTCCAGTCATCATCTAACCAGTCATCCCCTTCATCCCAGAATACAGCGAAGTCGTCGCATTCTTCCAGAGGATTAGAAAGGGTGCATCTGCAAGGGTGACCTTCGTCCGTATAGTAAGGACAGTCCCAGCCATTAACTGGACAATGGATGTGCTTCATAGTGCTTACCTCCTTGATTTGTAAGGCTATTATATCACGCTATTGGAAAGAAGTCAATAGTCAAACTGCACAAAATCGGGAAAAATAATTTGTGCAACTTTTTTGCGGAAAATGCTTGACAAATTGCTGGCGGTATGATATAATGAAAATTTCGGCCCCTGCGCGCGAGAAGGGGCCGCCAATTATACCACACTTTTTTGGATTTGTCAATAGGCAAAATAAACAAAAAAAATCGCCCCGAATTGGGGCGAAATTTTCAGTCTTTATTCGAGGACGAAAAATTGACACTCGAAGTAAAGAGCAGGTGACCCAGCCAGCGCAGACCGAACGCAATCCAGAAACTAATTATAGGCAGGTCAAACACACTGACCATTACCCAGTTCCACAGAAGCATTACGAGCCAGGACTGGAAACACATCATACCGAACACCACTGCCAGTGCAAGGGCAACGACAAAGATTGACAGAATGGTTGCCCAAAAGGCAGGGAAATCATCATACAGTCCGTTTACTACATTATAAGTGTTTCTCATAGTTTTTATTTCCTTTCTGTTTTTTACATACTGATTATATCATAGATTTACGAATTTGTCAAGGGGTTGGCAGAATTAAATTCCACCAACCGCATAACCGCTGACATTCAGAGTGGCTTCACAGCGAGTCACTCTTGCATCGGAGTGAATTCCGGTCATTGTCTTTGCGTTTTCGAGATTCACGCAAAGGAACTGCCCGTTGTGGGTGACTTTCATACAGACTTTCCCATCATAGATGAAAATATCACCGTAAGACATCTGACTGTATTTTGCAGGCATTGCAGGGGTTTTATTTACTTTCAGCATTTGTACATTCTCCTTTCGGGCGGTGGGGTCTTTTCAGACCCCAATACCATTGATTCTTGCCATTGCTTCGTTGGCTTGCTTCTGGAGTTCGGCAATCTTGGAACCAAGGTGGAACCACTCTTCCCTGTCCCAGTCATAAGCCCACAGACCAATTTCGCACTCGAAGTTACCAGTATAACTCCAAGCCCGTTCGAGGAATTCGGGTCGGTAAGTGCTGACGAAATCGCCATCCCACGCATTGTATAACTGCTTCACCGCACGCAGATTCGGGACAAAGATGTATTCCGCATCATCGTAAGAGCGGTTAATGCCATTGTCCAGAAC
>JAZNAJ010000054.1:0-9901 GCA_045586445.1 Clostridia bacterium
GTAAAAATCGCCTTTATTCCATCCTCAACAAAATTAATTCCGTTAAAAACATAAAAATCTGAAAGTATCCCAAGTCGTTTCATTTCATCACGGCAAATTTTTTCGATATTTGCTTCCGAAAAATCTTTTATATCAAGTTCAGGCTTTTGATTAAAAAACTTAAACTCGTTTCCCTCAATATAGAGCTTTCCTTCATCGCTTTCATATGTTCCTGGAGCAGTTACTTTATAATTTTTGCCAAGAATTCTTTCTGTTAAATCCAGATTATTTCCAAACATTTTTTCGAAATAAAAATTGTATATATTCGGAGATTGGGGCAGATCAATTTTTTCGGGAAGATAAATCATATTTTTTGCCAGCAACATTGTCAGGCTCTCTGTCATAAGCGCCTTTTCTTCTTTTTCGTAATTACGGACATTGTAAAGAATTGCGCAAAACATAATATTAAGCACAATTAATACAAATATGAAAATGGTCTTCAATCTTCTCAAATCCATATTACTTTTCTCCTTTAATTTCCCATTGCACATGCATTTCACCGTTATCAGTGAAGCGATACACAAGGGAACTGTCCGTAATTTGTCTTTCGCCGGGATTTTCTGCGCAATACTTATCTATATCTTCAAATATATTGTCAACAACTGTACTTGTTTCAAGCCGTTCAATATTCCTGACCTGCATTTTAAATTCGGTTAGAACTCCGTCTTCAACCACAGTTATTACCGAAGGCTCGTCTTTAATCGACACCCTGCAACCATCTACAAAATAATCAAAGTAAAGCTCTGTCTTGCCATCTTCATCTGCCTTGTGCAAAATGTTTGAGAAATTTATATCAAAATTGCACTCCTCAAAGTCTATGCCGCTTGCTATCATAACTTTTTTTAAAATATTGAAAATTCCTTCAGTGATTCCCGATACATCTGTGCGGCCTTTACTTCCAAGCAAAATTCCGTCCTTGGTGCCCAATGCCTTATATTCAATTCTTCCATCCGGATATATGCTCATATTTCCCGTTTCGCCCACGAACACCAGTGCATCATCACTGTTTATATACTGTCTGACCGTGTTAGGGTTATAGGCAAAAATATTGGCAAGGTCTGTTGTAAATTCTGTCGTTTTGGTATAGTCTAAACCTATTTTGTAACGCTTGGGTACATCAACACGAATATTGGGTTTTTTGATTTCTGTTGTAGGTATACATATCATTGAATCAAGGATTGTGCCGCTACCGTGTTCATCATCAAGGTTAAGCTCGCAGGCAAATGCATAATTGCGTTTTGAATCGCTTTCGTATTTATTTATTACCTCTGCAACCTTTTTTATTTCCGCTTTTTCAAATTTGATTTTTGCAATAGTATTTTGTTCACTATCCCTCAAAAAAACTGTTGCTGTCATTTCTTTCTCCGGTACAACCAGTGCCTCGGTATACCCTTTGATGTATCCTTCCAGCACACGGTTTTCTATCCCATAAAAATCCGACTCATACCGGATATATCTGGTAGCCGGATACTTAACATAAACAGAATTGGCTTTGAGTGCAGTTTCCCACTCACCCCTGCCTACCTTTGTTATATTTTCTTCTCCTAATTTGTATCCTTCGAATATATTAGTGTTTATCTCGTCTGCAACCTCATTAAAGTCTGCATCGTTACCCGGCAAAAATGACCTACTTTGAATGCCATTAATAAGAATCATTTTAGGTTGTGATAACTTTTTGAACAAAGCAAGGGAATCCGTTGTTGAATCATCATTATATGCATTTTGCAAATTCTCGGTATTTATTACCGGGCTTTCAATCATCGCCTGTTCTTTGTAGGTTTCAAAAATCAAGTAACCAAAATAAAGACAACTTAAAAAAAGTAAAACAAGTATTACTGTTTTTACTCTTTCAATCAGTTGATTCTTTTGACTTCGGCTCAACTTCTTCATTATGAAACTTTCCTCCCTTGTATATCTCAAAAAAGACGACCTTTCGGCCGTCTTTAAAGTCATTTTTGCATAATATTCACACAACCGCTACTTATATTTTGTCTGCTAATTGGTCAAGGACTTGATTATGTCAAACAAATTGTAACCATATCTTGTGAGAGAAATCTTCATCATCTGTATCTTGTCGCCATTTTCGGCACGCAACAAAATTCCGTTTGCGCCCTGATTAAGTGTTACTGCATTCATAAAAAGTCCCGATGTACCGATTTTAACCTCAACCGGAGTTGCTACATTTTGAGTAACGCCTGCTTCATCAACAAATTGTGTTTCGTTAAAAATCTTTTTATAAATTCCTTCATCGGTTGAATACGCATAAAGTCCAACCGTTGTACCTTCTTTTCCGTATCCGGATATTATATAAGATGAATCAAAGGTGGAGTCTTTTTGATTTTTCGGTTTTGTTACCACAATTAATTCGCTTGAGTTTCCTACATCATCGGCACCAACTGTATCCGGTGATGCAAACACAGAAACCTGGCACATCAACAGTACAACCAGCATCAAAACCGCTATACACGCCTTTCTCATAATAACTCCTCCTTTATAAATTATCCTGCAAAATAAACTTCTACACTCTTCGTGTTCACAGTATAACATATAATTGTTACAAAGCCATTACAACCACATTACATTTTTCTAAAACATTTTGGCACATTCAAATTACAATACATATAAATAGAATAGGACTCTTTTATGAAGAAGGTGACTTAAATGATTAAAATATTTATTGACCCGGGTCACGGAGGACCGGACCCCGGAGCCATAGGGAATGGCGTAACCGAAGAATATGTAAACCTTAATGTTTCATTGGAGCTTGCAAGACTTTTGCGTAATAGTGGTTTTGATGTTCGGCTTTACCGCACCACATCCGACGAAAATGTGCTTGATGACAAGAATGCGGACCTCAGAAGTCGTGCCGAAACCGCCAACCGATGGGGCGCCGACTACTTTATCAGTATACACACCAATAGTTCAGAAAGGCCTGCTGCACAAGGGGTTGAAGCCTATGTATACAGGCTTGGTACTACCTCCGAAAGGCTTGCCCAATCCATTGTGGACTCGGTTGCTGAAAATCTTGGTTCGGTCAACCGTGGTGTTATGCAAGCTAACTTTGCAGTTCTTCGCCGAACTGATATGCCCGCAGTGTTGGTGGAGCTTGGATATCTGACCAACGCAACCGAGGCACTTAACCTCAATAGTCCTGCCTGGCAACGCGCGGTAGCCGCTGCGATTTTTGAAGGGATAGTAAATTACACGGGTTACCCCAGCTAAATAATATAAAAGGGGTTGTTTAAAACGATATTCGTTTTAAACAACCCTCTTTTTTAATCTTGTGATAATTCTTCCTGCAAAACTTCTTCCTGTGTTTCAGGTTCTTCTGTTGGTTCTGAAATCGTTTTATCAGAAGTTTCATCGTCCCCGGAAGTTTCATGGTTTTCAGCGGTTTCGGTGTTTTCATCAGGCAACGGTTCTTGCGGAATCACCATTCCGGGAACATAATTTTTAAGTTCCTCGGTTGGTGTATTCATATCCTCGGGATTTACCTCTTCCTCAATTGGTGCTGCACGATACACACTTCGCGTAAGATTTTCGGTTTTGACAACCTTTCCTGATTTTTTCACTATTCTTTGAGATGCAACCGCATAGCCCTTTGCACCCTTGTTCACTATGTGTTTATAACCTTTTGGAATATCAGGATTACTTGTTCTTTCGGTCTGTGGCTCGTAATTCGCAGTTATTGTATGAACAAGTTCCACCTTTGTTTCCGGGTCCTTGACACCCATTATTGAGCAAGTAATTTTTCTGCCACTTACAGATGCCACTATCTTTATGGGGTACTCTGTACTGTTTTTAATCTTTAAATCTATATATCCCTCTGCTATTGTAGCATCCTGACCTGCCGGAACATAACTTACCGGCAAGGAATGTGATGTTCGGCTAACTATTTCAAGGTTGGCGTAAAGTGCCGCCGAATAAAGTGTTGACGAGGTTTGGCATATACCACCGCCTATTCCGCTCTCCACCTTGTTGCCTATGTAAACGCCTGCCTCACGATATCCGTTTGCAACTGTTCTTCTGCCAATGGTATTGTCATAAGAAAATACATCCCCCGGCATAAGAATAGTCCCGTTTATACGATTTGCTGTAAGTGTAACATTGCTTGCCCTTGCTGCTGTGCTTGTGGAAAAATCCGTCGTGAATGAGCCTAAAACATCACGGAAAAGCATCTCCTCAAGTTTTTCTGCAGTTATTTCGGGGGTTTGGGTTTCAGCCTTAATTATGTATTCTTGTTGCCCCGAATCAATTGCCTGCTTTATAAGATTTTTGTCCACCTTTGCGCCTGATTTTTCGGGAATGATTTTCACTTCACCATCTTCAAATTTATACTCTGCATTTTTTATTGGTGCAGTTATATCTGCATACAATTTATCAACATCAACTGTTTCTTCCTCAAAAACCTCTATCTGAAATCTGATTCTTTCAGTTGTTGGGGTAACTGCTGCTCTTTTAAGCATTTCTATTGCTTTTTGGCGGTCAACCATCCTGCCGCCGTGTCCGCGAATTATGGTAATTTCATTATCGCCTATCTTGTATTCTGCCGGGGCAGGTGGGTCTTCCTTGCCATCGGTCAATTCATCAATCAATGCTTTTGTAACGGATTCGTCTATTTTAATTTGCAAAGGTATCTCCTCTGTCAAAAACGCCGATTTTAAAATGCTTATTATTTTTTTAAAGGTTCCGCCTTCTCTTCCTCGTTTAAAGGCATTTTCAGCCGTTGTGCCGCTGTCGACAGAAAGGTCTATATCATTAAACCCTATCTCTTTTTGCACACCGTCGCACTCAACGATAAGGTTTCTGTCCTTAGAAACCGCCCCAAAATGAAGGTTAAGCTCCTTTTCGGCATCTTCGGTGGTCATGCCTCCGATATTTACACCTTCCACCATGATATTGGGAAGTATTTTGGAATATGATATTGCATATGCCGAGAAACAGCCCATCAAAAAAATTGCCAAAAGGCATAGAATTGTTGCTATAACAAGAGCCTTTGATTTTTTAAACTGCACAAATATCTTCTGCAAAAAGTTTTTCATAAGGTCTATCCTCTCATATCAGTTATTTTCATACTCTTATATTTATGTATCGTCAAGGCCGCAAATACCTATATAGGTTGATTTTATCATAAGGGCAAAAAAAGTCAATAGTTTTCAATCAATATCTCAATAAAATCTTAGCGGATATACTTTACAAATATGGTTATACTATACAATCAGAGGTGATATGTAGTGAAAAAAGACAATAATGCTTCATTTGAGACTGAAAACACTCCCGGAAAAAACAGTTATATTAAAAACAATATAAGAAACAAAAATTCATATACTTATCAAACAGGTAATGTAAGCACCGTTCTTGCAGAGAACCTTGCATTCTTAAAGGACGCCTTTGAAGCCGACAAGAACTTTGACATCGTTTTCCGTGAATTTAAGGTAAAACTAAACGAAAACTTTTTGGATGCGTTTCTTGTATTTTATGATGGGTTGTCAAACGCAAATTATATAAACCGCGATATTTTGACACCACTTATGACCGCAGGCTTTGACAAAATCAAGCCGACAGATTCTATTGAGAATATTATCTTTGAAAGCTTGATAACCCAAGCCCCCAACAGCAAACAAACAGATATTTCAAGCATTATCGAGCTTGTTGGTTTTGGGAACTGTGCCATTTTTGTGGATGGCAGCAGTTGTGCCTTTGTTGCAGATGTCAAAGGGTGGAACGGCAGAGATGTGGGGCGGCCCGTCTCGGAAGCAGTATTATCCGGTCCACAGGAGGCTTTTTGCGAAAAAGTTATGACAAATATCGGTCTTATCCGCAAAATTTTGAAAGACCCTAACCTCATCGCCGAAAAAATCACCGTAGGAACAAAAAGCAATACCCCGTGCGCCCTAATGTATATAAACGGAATAACAAATACAGACCTTGTAGCCGAGGCACGAAAGCGACTCTCGCAAATTGATACCGACTATATCTTCTCGTCTGCAGATATCGAAATGTTTATTGAAGAAAGCACCTTATTCCCTCTGCCACAGTTGCTTAAAACCGAAAGACCTGACCGTGCTGCCGCACAGCTGAGTGATGGCAAGGTAATCATAATCGTTCAGGGAAGCCCCTTTGTCCTTATTCTGCCTGCAACCGCGCGCGACCTTGCTGAATCTGCCGAGGATAATTATGTGCGGGTTGCCGAGGCAAACTTTATGCGGTTTGTGCGTCTTATGGGATGCTTTCTTGCTCTTTTTTTGCCCGGAATTTTTATCAGTACCGTTCTTTATCATCACGAGAGCATCCCCACAGACCTTATATTTGCCATTGAAGCCAGTCGCGAGCAGATGCCTTTTCCAATTGTTTTAGAGTTAATCGTTATGATTCTTGCCTTTGAGCTTATCAAAGAAGCATCAATCCGTGTGCCTGAACCTATAGGCTCTACTTTGGGGATTGTGGGTGGCCTTATTCTGGGGCAATCTGCCGTTTCGGCAAATATTGCCAGCCCTTTGCTTATAATAATAGTTTCCATTTCTGCCTTGGGCGCCTTTGCTGCCCCATCAACCTCTATTTCACGGGCAATTTCGGTTCTTCAGTTTGTATTCATTCTGTTTGGCGCTACAGTAGGCTTTTTAGGAATTGCCTTTGGCATATTCGGGCTTTGTGCATATATGGCAAACGGGCGTTCTTTTGGTGCATCGTATGTACCCCCTGCCGATATGGCAGATAGTCCTTTCTTTGTAGTTCCTATCTGGAAACGCGAGCGGCGTCCACGCAACCTGTCAACACAAAACCCTCAAAAGCAACCACACATAAGCCGCAAATGGAAAGGAGATGCTTGATATGAAAGGTTCACATAATATTAGTACCCGTGAAATAAGTTTTGTAGCAATCAATCTTTTGCTATACCGCATATTTTCAAGATTTCCCATTATCTTTTTCAAAGCATCAGGAAACGCCGCCAGCCTTTCTGCCTTGTATTCCGGAATTATTGTATTTGCGGTTTTAAGTATAATTGTCCTTCGTTTCAGAAATCAAAAAGGCCAAGGACTGATTGAGCTAAGCAATCTGGCGTTTGGAAATATCGGAAAAGACCTTTTTGCCATACTAATTTTAATATATATGTTCATTTGTGCTATAGTGAGTGCAGGCGAGTTTGTCGGGCTTGCCAAACAAATTGCTTTCCCCACCTCGCCTGTTTGGTTTATCCTTGCATTTTTTGTTATTGGTGCAACTTTGGGGGCATGGGGAAGCATCAGGACCGCCTGTCGATTGCATAGTATTTTTATGCCGATAGTTTTGTCGGTAATTCTGGTTCTTATTGTTTCAACCGTGTTTCGCGGCGAAGTTTCAAATCTTTTGCCGCCTTTGGGGTTGGGTGCAGAAAATCTTTTTGGCAAGGGCTTGTCGGGAATAATTATGTATACAGATATCATTTTATTATTTTTAATCCCGACAAAAAACAGTTTCTCAAACAACTCAAAACTCAGCAACCTTATCCCTCTCGGTATAGGTATTTTTGCAACTGTTTTATTCGTTTTTGCCTTTAACCTTGTTGTTTCGTATCCGGTATCCGTTGAGGGGAACTATCCTGTGTATCTGTTGATGAAAGAAGTATATTACGGACGATTCTTTCAGCGGATTGACGCCATAATTTTGCTTGTTACCGCCCTTTCCGGTATGCTTTATCTTGCACTTAACATTCGGCTTTTCAGTAATGTACTGTGTCAAATTTTTAAACTTTCAAAACAAAATGTCGTAATCCTTATATATTCCTGTGCCATCTTTATTTTTACTTTGTTTATAAGGCTGATACCTGTTCAAATTCTTTCAGGGCTTGTTTTTATGCTTGGTTTTATCCTTTTGGCACTTGTTTTCTTTACTGCTATTTTTTCAAGAAAGGAGACAAACTGCAATGAAAAAAATTAGTTGTTTTTTGTTGATTGTTATTTTAAGCTTTTCCTTATGCGGATGCTTTGATGCCGTCGAAATTGACGAAACCGCCTATGTGATTGCTTTGGGCATTGATAAAGCCGAAGACGATGGATACACTTATACCTTTCAGCTTTCTGCACCGCTTGCCACTATGAGCAGCGAGGGCAGCACCGGTGGTGCAGAGAGTAAAGATGGCGAAAATCCCACTGTAAGAAATATATCCATCACTGCACCGGATTTTTATATTGCACGAAATATGACCAACAATTTTTTGAGTAAAAGGGTTGATATGTCTCATCTTAAACTGATTGTTTTTTCTCGGTCTGTTGACAGCGATGGGTTTTTAAGGCATTCTCAATTTATGCTTAAGGAACGGGAGGTCCGCCCTCACACTGCGGTAGCCTTGGCAAGCACTTTGGCAGAAGATTATTTAAAAAGCATCAACCCCGAACTTGAAGCAAATACCGCCAAATATTACGAACTGATGGCCCTTCGTTCCAACAATGTATATTCCCCCACCAAGCGGCTATCCGACTTCGTTGATGAGATAAAATCCGGCAGCGGCGTCTCGGTTTTGCCTGTTGCATACCCCACCACCGAGGCCCAGCCCCAAACTCTTACCACAAAAAACGAGCTTTGGGTGGGCACCGAAACGGCTCAAATCAAGTCCGGTCGGGCAGGGTTTCGCGGTATGGCTATTTTCAAAGATGGTGAGGTTGCGGGGTTAACCAACGGTGATGACGCTATGATTTTTAACATCTTGTGTCGTGATATTAAAAGTTGTACAATTGCCGTCAAAAATCCCTTCGCCGACAATTCATTGATTACATTCCGCCTTGTTGTACCACACAAAGCAATGTATTCTGTAGACAATTCAAAAAAGCCCTGCCACATTGTTGTCAGCCAAGGCTTTAGTATTGAATTTTTGGGTGGTTCTCTACCTGAGGGTTTCACTTCCCACGAGAACCTTTACTACTATGCCGACTCGGTTATCACCCAAAGGTTTTCTGAATATTTTTATACCCTGTCAAATGGTTATCGTGCAGATGTTATGAATATCGGCAATTACTTTAAAAAGAATTTTCATACCCAATCGGCTTGGGAGGGCTTTGACTGGGAAAGCACATTTCAATCCGCAGAGTTTGAAGTGGATATTTATTTTATTTAAAAGTATATTCCACAATCTTCCCTGTTATATCCTGGTCGCTCTCCACCAGCACTTCCATATAATTAGGGGTGGTTGCGTGAAACCTGCCATCTTTTGTCCTCTGTTCTGCAAGCACCTCTATTGTCCTGCCTTTGTATGAAGCATAAAAAGCCTCTTTCATTTCCCTTTCAAGGGCAATCAGCTTTTGGCTGCGTTCCTCCTTGACAGGTTCAGGCACTTGCCCCGTCATTTCTGCCGCAACAGTCCCGGGGCGTTTGGAATATTTGAATATATGCATCTGCATAAATCCAACCTCTTTGCAAAAATTATACGATTTCTCAAATTCTTCTGTTGTTTCACCTGGGAACCCAACCATTATGTCGGTTGTTATGGAGGTGTCCGGTATGTTTGACCGAAGGAGTTCCACAGCCTTCATATATTCCTCAGCAGTATAGCGGCGTTTCATTCGCAAAAGAGTTTCGGTGCATCCGCTCTGAAGAGATAAATGGAACTGTGGACAGAGATTTTTCAGTTTTTTTGCTCTATTTACAAAGTCCTGGGTGATAACCACCGGCTCAATCGAGCCAAGACGAACCCTTTTTATCCCCTCAACCTTGCAAACCGCTTCTACAACATCGATAAGGCTGGTATCTTCTTTTAAATCTTTACCATACGAGCCAATATGGATACCTGTCAGCACAACCTCGGCAAAGCCACTTTGGGCAAGCAATTCGACTTCTTTAACTATATTTTCAAGGTTTCTTGAACGCACCGGGCCTCTTGCATAAGGAA
>JAZNAJ010000055.1:0-3309 GCA_045586445.1 Clostridia bacterium
TTGTCAAGGGGTTTGAGAAACTTTTTTTAAGTTTTTCTTACTGCGTCCCTTGTGGGAGGTCTTACGGCTCTCGCCCCTTGGCATTATTATAATATCAAATTTGAACACAGATTTCAAGTGGCAAAATACACAAAAATCAGGAAAAATACAAATGAAAATTTGTTGAAAATAACTCTTGACAAAAAGCTGCCGCACATGGTATAATGGAATTTCGGCGCCTCACGTACGTGGGCGCCGCGCGCAACCCCATGAATAGGGATGAATTTTTATTCATCCCTTAAAGGGTTTTGCTTTCACTTACAAAGTATTTTGCATTGTAACCATCAAGGATGTATTTAACACCTGCACTCTGTTTCTGGGTCACGCAGTAACAATTAATCAGAACATAACGATTAATGTCAATGTAATTACAAGGGATGTTTTTATCTTTCAAAAAAGCAATAATTTCTTGAGCTTCTTCCATTGTGTTTACAGTTGCTTCAACTTTCCAGAGTTTATCTTTACGAGCTTTTTCCTCGCCCCATTTTACAAGATAAACACCAATTACATTACAAACAAAAGTAATTATACATTTCTGCCACATGGGAAAATCTGCAACAGTGTATAACATTACAATGTTATAAAAAGCAAAGTAGCCACCAGAAAGCAGACTGGCTATCCATTTTCCTCCGTTAATAGTTACAATAGACCGTATAGTTGAAAATACTACATTAATAATTGACAAAACGATAAAAACAATAAGAAACTCATTCACTTTTACCACTCTCCTCTCTGTTCAATAGTTCCAAAAGTCTGATAATTGTCCATCGCACTAAGATAGACAGTTTCAACCATAGACTCTATTTCGATTTCACCAAACTCATTGATGTAATCCTTAATGGCGTTCTTCACAGCGTTCCACATTTTCTCTTGCTTCTGATTTCGTCTGCGGTCTGCTTCTGCTTGAATTGCGGAAGCCATTCTGTCAAGCTCTACATCAGACATTTCTGCAAAAGAGTTAGCAAAAGTTTCTTTCATTAGTATCATTTCCTTTCCTTTTTCTATAATAATTATATCATATTTTTTGTAAATTGTCAAGGGGGAATTTTTAACCCTCGTTAATTATTCCCCAAAACTCATCCCATTTATTATTATTCCACCACTTAGCGACAGATATTTCTTCATCGGGATTGACTCCACAGAAGAACTCAACTGCCCCAAACGCCTGATGGAACAAATGTTCTTTGAAATCTTTACCTGTATTTTCTTTGACCATGTTTAATCTGCTTTCAACAAACTGCTCTAACTGTTTCCGTGTCATAATTTTTTATTCCTCCTTGTCCTTTGTGATTATAGTATACCACATTGCGGGAAAAAGTCAACTGTCAAATCGCACAAAGTTTCATTAGAAAAAACTGCCATTATTGTGTATTATGCCGGATTCGGGCCGCAGCGTTGGTTAGCGGCCCGCCATTATACCACATTCATCCGCAATCTGTCAATAGGCAATTTGCACAAAAATTTCTTGCCCTCAATTTCGAGGGCAAGAAAGAGTGACCTTGTATTTTTTTTCATTATAGATGAAAAATAATTCACGGTCGTTTGTGCGTTCAGCGACATCATCAACCAAACTGCAAAGAGCATCATCAATGGTTTGCATAATTTCCGCTTTGTCTTTGTCCACTTTTGGCTCTCGTTTTGTCGGTGTCTTGTGGGGCTTGCTGTCGGCTCTTGTAGCCTGTTTTGCGGCTTTCTTTTGGTCTGCCGAAAGTTCAAACAGCTTTTCGCCTCTGTCGATAGCTTTATCATCGGCAAGGACTTGCAAAGCCTCTTCACGACTAATGCCAAGATTTTTCATTAGCTTTTCAACCATTTGTATCACCTCTTGATGATAGTATAACAGAAAAGGGGCTTTCTGTCAAGCCCCTTTTCTATTTTTTTTAGCCCTCGTAATTGGGATTTGCCTTGAAATAAGCCTTGCGCTTTTCCTCAAGACGAATAAGGGCAAACTGTTCGCCGTTGGGATTTTCACCAGTGGTGTCATACATCTGGCGAACAAGAGCACTGACTTTCTGATTGGTAAAGTCAGGGTTGCCAAGTGCCTTGAGAATGTCGGACACAGTGAACAGACGATTGGGGTCAGCCTGAACGATTTCAAGGATTTCAGCCTTGACGCCGACATTGGCGGTCTGCTTGGCAGTGGGCTTGCGTTCAGCAGAGTTCTTCTTGTCGAGCAGTTCAATCTCATGCTCGATGAAAGCTCTCATGCCCTCGTCAGCAGACACATCAGGGATATTCAGGAGGGCTTCAAAACGCATACGCTTGGTCATCTTCTTAGTGGAGTTAGTCATAGTATCAATTCCTTTCTGCTTTTTAAGAGGTGGCTTCTCTTGATTACATTTAGATTATAGCATACTTTGCGAAGCTTGTCAAGAGGGAATTTCAATTTTTTTTGAAATTTTTATGAGTGTCCACTGAGTAACCTCTCAGCCTGGCCAGTAGAAGGAGGTTTTTGTTTCTCTCCCCTTGACACTTATTATTATAGCAGGTTTTTCATAGATTTCAAGTGGCAAAAATGCACAAAAATCAGGAAAAATAAACTTTCAAATTTGTTGAAAATAACTCTTGACAAAAAGCGCTGGGGTGTGTTATAATAGAATTTCGCGCCCTCACAATCGAGGGCGCGGCGACACAAATGGGGCTGTTACCATTATGGGAAGGGGATTATGTTAATCTCCTTCCCATTCACAAATAGGGCAGATGCATTCATCCAATTCCCTTGGTGTCCAATCTATTTCATAGATGGGTTCACCACATTCAGGGCAGTGGTAGTATCTTTCAGTATAGTTTACGAAATCAGTACCACAGCATTCTTTAATGTAATCTGCATTATTTTCCCAAGGATTATACATTTTATTTATCTCCTTAACAATCATAAGTATAGCACCCCTCATAAGGGTCAAAGCCGCATTCATCGTAGTCAGACTCATAGTCATCATACTCACAAGGGGCAGGACAGTCAGGGTCGGCGTGGCAATAAGGGATGTCGCCATTGTGGTCATCTATCCACAAATTACATTCAGCACATTTCATTTTTTTTATCTCCTTTTCTCTTTTGTGTCTTTATTATAGCACATAGGGGCTTGAATGTCAAGCCCCTATTTTATTTTTTTTACCACTTAGGGAAATACTTATTAAACTCTTCGCCTTTACAATCCCACTGGTGGGCGTTCTTAGTAAATTTCTTGTGCAAAGAATAACACTTGACGAAAATTACCATTTCAAAGTCGGAGGCCAAGCGGTCTTAGGAAGACAATAGTAGGCCTCAAC
>JAZNAJ010000056.1:0-4008 GCA_045586445.1 Clostridia bacterium
GTTCAACTGTTATCATTCTTGCCATCTCAAAGCTGAGTGCTGCCGAAAGATGAAGTCCCGAACGGTCCTCATACATATCCTTCCACAATTGCATTGCCGCCACCATTTCAGGCGATATTGCAACCTCGTCCCCTGCTATGTTTCTCAGCATATCTGCCTTAATCATATTTTTGTATCTCCTCCCAAAAAAATTTTTTAGTTCTTCAAACATAATTATCCTCCTTGGCTTCACACCATCAAAGCAACCGCTTTACCGCCACGCTGGCACAAAAATATCTTATATCATCCATTGCGTGGTCAAATTCCTTAATCACCTTGTCCTCGTCGGAGTCCTTGTCCCAGGAATATACCCCAAATTCCCGCACGGTGTCCTTGCAACAGCTGTCAAACTTCAGCTTTCCGCTTTGAAGAAGCGTTCCCGTAACCCGTATCCCATCAAGCACGGCGTTGTTTGCCTTTCTTACCGCAAATCTGCCGTGCCGACGAATGGTGGTTATAAAGCTTGCCGCCGACGGGTCAATTATGACGAACTTTATATCATAACCCTCTGCCAGTGCCTCCAACCGCTCATAGTACTCCTCGTCGGTAAGCTGTTTCTTGTTTTGCTTGCCCGAGTAATAGCTTTCCCGTATCCTCACCGCCACCTCGTCGTCAAGATACCAAAGCCCCATACTGCACGGATTTAAAGTTCCGTAATCCACCGAGATATAATACTCTCCGTCAGGTCTGCCCACAAAGTCATCAACTATATGCTTGTCCTTGTCGAACATAGGATACACAAGTCCCTCGGCACTGCACCATTCCCCCAGAATAAACCGCCTGTAAAACACCCCCGTATACTCCTTTTTCAGCTGCTCCACATATTTTTTGTCCAGAAAGGTGTTGTCGTCTATCAAAAACTTCATCATAAAGAAGTCAAGACTGTCCTGGCGGTCGATAAAATTCACCTTGAACCAATGGTTTGGGCTGTCGGGATTGGTTGTGCCGAATAGCCTTGCCCCGGGCTCGGAAAGTCGCGAAAGCAGCATGTTGAAAAACTCTTCGGTAAAAAGCGTAACCTCATCGCAATAGGCACCCTGCAATGTCATACCACGAATTTTGCTCTCTGCCTCGCTGTCGGCAACTCCCTCCAGATAAATCCGTCTGCCATAAAGAGTCGCCTCCTTTTTTGAAACAGAATAGTGAAAATTCTGCTTGCCTGCCAATGCTTCAAGAAGGTCAAGGCAATTTCGTTTCAGAGTGGTTAGAGTTTTTGCTGCCATTATATAGGTCTTGTCTGCGGGCATATTGCGTATCCACACACACCACAGCACCAGACTAATCCATGTTTTGCCACTTCGCACGCTTCCGTGAAGAATGTTTATTCGTTTTAAACCGCCCTTGGCAATCTCCATCAATTCATTTTGCTTTGGGGTAAGATTTTTGTAATTCTTCATTCCTTAAGCCCCCTACACAATCTCTTCAAAATCATCAAACATTTTATACAAAAGCCCTTCGTCCGTATCAAGCTTTTCGTCTGCGCCAAACCTATCAAGAATGGTTCCCAGCATTGATGAAAGCTGACTTAAGGTTGCTCCCTCAATCTGTTTTTCCATTTCCTGAAGGATTTTGTCGGCAAGCTTGCAAACCGTCTTGCGTTTTCCTTTTATGTATTTTTTTATTACCTGTTCTTTGCCCATATCCGCTCTCAATTCAACTCAAAATTTTGAAATTCCTTATACTTTAATTATAGCAGATAAAAACGGACAAAACGGACAAATTACCTATTTTTGCAATCTTTTGAATATTTTTCCAGATATCTTTCCGCAATTTTGCGTACACAATCAGCAGAATTGTACCCGCCTGTCATATATGCAACCTGTTGCCAGGTCATACATTTGACATATCGGTAATAGAATATCTGTCTGGTAAAGCTGTCATCAATATCATTGATAAATTTTTTTATCCGTCTGCGCTTTGCTTTGCAGGCTTGGACCCTTTCTAAAACCTCTGCCTCTCTTTTTGCAATTTCCTTTTCTCGCCTTTTATCCCAGGCAGTTCCCCCATCCGATCGGCTTTTGATTTTCATCTCCACCAATTCTTCTGTTTTTTGCAAAATCTCACGATTCAGATAAAAAAGCTGCCTCAATTCATTCTTGGTCATAATCTGCTCCTCCACTTTTTGTTGATAAAAATTCTTCTCTGCATTTGTCATCGCAAAAAATATTCCCCGCTATATCACAAATAAATTCCTCCTCAATTGCCTCTTTCCCACAAAACCTGCAACAGAGTGCCGCGTCGCCCCTTTCCCATCTGCTGCCGTATCTCTGGGCTTTCAAAATTTCGGGGTCGCAAATATCCATTTTATTCCCCCTCCAATTCAAGTTTTGTTTCCTTTAGGAAACTTTTTTGCAAAAAAAATTTTTTCGACGCCTTCGTCGAAAATTCCCAGGCATCGGCAAATTCTTGCAATTTCCCACGCTTTAAATTCGCCAAAATGCCACAAACAGCAGTGTAATCGCCAGCTTTTAATGCCTGTCAAAATCGCCAGTTTTTTAACCTTGATGCCCCGTTCTGCCATAACCCTTTTCAGCAATCTGCAATTCATATTATCCCTCCTTAATCGCAATTTACTTGCAATATTACCATTTATTTACTTTTTTGTCAATAGATAACTTAACATTTTTTTACTTTTTTGGTAAATAAAAGTTGCATTTGCTGATTTTTTGTGATATGATAATACTAAAATAACAAAGGAAAGGAATGCACTATGGCACTGGATATATACAAAAGACGCAAAGAATTGGACCTGACTCTGGAGGAAGTTGCAGCCTGGGTTGGAGTAGGAAAAAGTACCGTAAAAAAATGGGAAAGCGGCTACATAAAGAATATGCGCCGCGACAAGATTATTAAATTAAGCGAAATCTTGAAGGTTTCGCCTTTGGAAATATTAAGGTTGGCTGACGACGGGGTTTGTTCGCCCGCACAGTCGTTCTGCCTTACCGACGAAAAGCTTCAATCCTATAAAAAACTTCTGGAATCATTTTTGGGCAAAGAACTCCCCGAAAAATGTGTTACAGTTATTAAAGGCAATCAACTGTTTCTGCTTGACTCTGCCTCGGATTTTTGTAAAAATATTATGTATTTTTTAAAATAGTAAAATACTGGACAAGCAATGTTTTTTGTGTTAGAATGGTGTTAGTAAAATTTTTGTTTTTAAGGAGCATATTATGAGTCAAATAAATGTACTTAACCATTCCTTGTTAACACACAAACTTACGCTTCTCCGTGATAAAAACACCGGCGTAAAGGATTTTCGCAATCTTCTTTACGAAATTGCAACCCTTATCGCTTATGAAGCAACCAAAAACCTCCCGACCACTGTGGTTGATGTTGAAACACCGCTTTGCAAAACAAAGGGACAGCTTCTCAAAAATCAACCCGTTCTTGTGCCTATTTTGCGTGCAGGGCTTGGTATGGTTGAGCCATTTTTGGAAGTTATCCCCGCAGCAAAGGTTGGGCATATCGGGCTTGCCCGCAACCACGAAACCCACCTGCCCGAGGAGTATTATTGCAATCTTCCATCCGATATTGCCGACCGCGAGGTTATCGTTCTTGACCCCATGCTTGCAACGGGGGGCAGTGGCAGTGCGGCTGTTGAATTTATAAAGAAACGCGGCGCAAAGAATATCCGTTTTGCCTGCATAATTGCAGCGCCCGAAGGGGTTGAGGTGCTTAAAAATGACCACCCTGATATTGATATTTTTATCGGTGCGCTTGACGAGTGCCTTAACGAAAACGCCTACATTGTCCCTGGCCTTGGTGATGCAGGGGACAGACTGTTTGGAACATTATAAGGGAATCTTTAAAGAGGAGTTAGTCTTATTTAACTCCTCTGCTTATAAAAATAAAGAAAGGGGAGCATTGCTCCCCTTTCTTTATTTTAGAGAAAACCCGCATTTAAGGGTGGTGGAAAACCTTTTTTGGGGGTGCAAGGGGCAAGTCGGAGGCCAAGCGGTCTTAGGAAGA
>JAZNAJ010000057.1:0-2970 GCA_045586445.1 Clostridia bacterium
TCTGTGCATTTTGCCAATTCTATTGCAGCAGACAAGGCAGCACCCGAGGATATGCCTACCAAAATTCCCTCCTTTTGTGCCATCAATCTGCCGAACTTATAAGCATCTTCTTCTGTTACAGTTTTAATTTGGTCATACACCGCTGTATCCAAAACATCAGGGACAAATCCTGCACCGATACCCTGAAGTCCGTGTGCCCCCGCATTCTCACCGGATAACACCGCTGATTTTTGTGGTTCTGCCGCAACAATCTGAATCTCTTTATTTTTTGATTTCAAGTATCTTCCCGTTCCCGTAATTGTTCCGCCTGTACCTACGCCGGCTACAAATATATCGATTTTACCATCGGTATCTTCGTATATTTCCGGTCCCGTAGTGTTAAAATGCGCCTCGGCATTTGCGGGGTTTACAAACTGCCCGGGATAAAGCTGTTTGGTATTTCTTTAGCCAATTCTTCTGCCCTTTCGATGGCACCTTTCATACCTTTTTTCCCATCAGTCAAAACAAGCTCGGCTCCATAAGCGGTCATAATCTGTCTGCGTTCCATAGACATTGTATCAGGCATAACTATTATAAGCCTATAACCTCTGACCGCTGATATAAGTGCAAGCCCTATACCCGTATTTCCCGATGTCGGTTCAATAATCACCGACTCAGGTTTAAGAACACCTCGCTCTTCGGCATCGTCTATCATTTGTTTTGCCGCTCTGTCCTTGACCGAACCAGCCGGGTTCAAATATTCAAGCTTTGCTATAAGCTTTGCTTTCAGGCAAAGCTCTTTTTCTATATTTTTAAGTTCTAAAAGTGGCGTCTTTCCTATCAGTTCTTCTGCAGATTCATATATTCTTGACACATTGTCACATCCAATCTCAACTTTTATGAAAAGTATAACATCTTAATTTGTTACTGTCAATAAAACCAGTCTTAAAAAATAACGGTTGAGAAGTAACTTAACCGTTATTATGTAAAAAATATTATTCTATTATACTTCCATCGGCATGGAATACAGGCAATTTTTCGAGGTAGATCAAATCATCGCGATTTGCAGCATCGCCCTCTGCAAGAACCGTCATTCTTCCCACGATATTGCCACCTACTTTATTTATCAAGGTTTCAAGTGCTGCCAAGGATTCGCCTGTGCTGATAACATCATCAACCACCAAAACGCGTTTGCCACGCATTGCATCCGCTTCTGCCTTGCCGATGCAAAGGGTTTGGGTATGTTGTGTTGTAATTGAATCAACATTGGTTGTAATTATGTCCTCCATATACACCTTTGGCCCTTTGCGTGCAACTATATAATAATTGTTGCCCGATTGTCTTGCCATTTCGTAAAGCAGAGGAATCCCCTTTGATTCTGCAGTAATCATAACATCAAATTCGGGGGCTTTTTTCAAAAGCTCCTCCGCTGCCCGTTTTGTAATTTCTACATCTCCAAACATTATAAACGCAGCGATATAAAAATCCTCTGCCACCTTGCAAAGTGGCAATTCTCTTTCAAGTCCTGCAATTTTCATGGTATAACAATTTTTCATTTTGATAACACTATCCTTTCCAAACTTACAAATAGTCCGTCATATTATATACTCATAATTCCCATTGCACTAAGCACAGATGATAGCAAAATTGCTATAATACAAATAGGTGCTATATATTTTATAACCGCGGTAAAGAGAGCCTTTGATTTAAATCTGCCTGTCAACTCTACTTCATCAATTACAGTCTTTGGCTTAATTACATAACCAACAAAAATGCAAGTGAAGAATGCAACGATTGGCATAATAACACTATTACTTATAAAATCAAAGAATGTGAGAAAATCCATTCCTATAATCTTTATATTCGCCCAGGCACCATTCCCAAGAGATGACGGAACACCCAAAATTATAGATATTGTCAACACCCATAAGCTGGATTTTGCACGGTTAAGTTTAAACTTATCGCTGAAAATCGACACAACTGTTTCCATAAGCGAAATTGATGATGTAAGAGCTGCAACAAGCACAAGCAAGAAAAACAGCAGCCCAAGCAACCCACCTCCGGGCATACTTTCAAACACCTTTGGAAGTGTTATAAACATAAGCCCCGGGCCTTGACCAAGAGCAGTCTGGTCACCACCTGAAAACACAAATACCGACGGAATAATTATAAGTCCCGCAAGAAATGCAACGCCTGTATCAAATAGCTCAATCTGGCGGACTGAAGATTCCAGATTTACATCTTTTTTCATGTACGAGCCATATGTAATCATAATTCCCATTGCAAGTGACATAGAGTAGAACAGCTGTCCCATCGCTGCAAGCACGGTTGTTGCCGAAAACTTGCTGAAATCAGGCAGGATGTAGTACTTAACGCCTTCAATTGCACCAGGTTGAAATAATCCGTATACCGCAATAAATATAGATAAAATTATCAATATAGGCATCATTATTTTACTTACTTTTTCAATACCCTTTTCTACTCCGCCCAACACAACAACTGCGGTTATGCCAAGAAACAATGCAAACCAAAGCATTGGTTCCATTGGCTGGCTTATAAATCCACCAAAAAACGCATCGTTTGTCATCAATTGTGAATTCCCCATCAAAAATCCAACAAAATATTTTGCAACCCATCCACCAATTACACAATAGTACGGTAAAATTATGATAGGTACAACCGCTGCAATATATCCCAAAAACGAATATTTTGAACAGAGCTTTTTGAATGCACCGATGGTGCTCAGTCCGGTTTTTCTGCCTATAGAAATTTCTGCTACAAGGAGAGAAAATCCAAAAGTTACTGCCAAAACCAAATAAACAAGCAAGAATATTCCACCGCCATATTTTGCCGCAAGATACGGAAATCTCCATATATTTCCAAGGCCTACGGCTGACCCTGCTGCCGCCAGAACAAAGCCAAGCTTGCCTGTAAAGCTACTTCTTTTCTTTTCCATTTTTGCCTCCGCTAATCATATGTAAATTTTATAAT
>JAZNAJ010000058.1:0-5951 GCA_045586445.1 Clostridia bacterium
CCGACTTCACCACTTCACACAGCCGTATATTCTCCTTTTGCAAATTTACAGACATGGTATACTACCTCGCTTCACAATAATCTTGATTTTTGTATATGCTTATGCGCTGTCCATCCGGATTATTCGCAAAATCTTAAAGTGACAATTCCGGAAACTCAATATAATCCGAAATCAAGACATATAAAAGTGCAAGAATCATTATGGAGTTATCCTCGCCGTCTTTTTCCATAAGCAGAAAAATAAGTGCCACTATCAATAAATCCTCTGCTTTTAAAACCCCGAACAATTTCCCCGTTTCGGCATTGTACAAGGATGCGGGTAATATACTGTTTAAAAATCCGCCCCTTTTTTTGTGTTTATTGTTGCTCCAAGTCGATGTGTTGTTCTTTTCCTCACAGTTTTCGTTTTTGTGCGGAGACAACAGTTGGGGCATTCCCTGTTGCTTCGGTTGACACGGCTGGCTTTTGTTGGTTTGTACAGACGATGCTAATTCTTTATCTTTTGCAGGATGTGCCATCTGGTTTGCCCTGGGCGGATACCCACCCCCTTGTCTTGGTGCCTGCCCCGGGTAATTCCGGTTTTGCGGATTGCCACCGCCATTTGCCGGATAGTTGTCAAATCTCCTGTAAATCTCAACCACCCCCTATCCCCAAGTCTTTGACTGTTTTAAGAATTTTAGTTAAGGATAGTATTCTGGAAGCGTTATCAAGTTTGTTTTGGCGTTCCTTGCTTAAAAGCGGTTTGAGTGCCTGCAAAAAGTTTGCATTGGCATCTGTTTTTTGATTACCCATAGCTCCCATCACGCTTTGAAGTTTCATCAACATATCTATATCGCCCAAGCTCGAAAGAATATCCAACGAACTGTTCTGCCCGCCGTCTTCGGGGCAGGCTGCGGTTTTGTCCGCATTTTCGGCAGAATCATCCGTCAGTTGTTCCCCCTTTAACATATCAAAAATTCCTTGAATTTGGCTTTCGCCCTCCTCGGAGGACAACATTTGTTTGACCTGCTCAATTGCCTTGGATATATCAAGTTCTTCTGCCATTTTGCCGCCTCCTTCAGGAATAAATTATTTATTTTTCACTATCTGCTCCAGTTTTTCCATTAGTTCGCGATTTTGCACCAAGTCCTTAAGGAGTTTTGGATTACTTTGCAATTGTTGTTGAAGATTGTTTATATCTGTTCCCTTTAAGTTCTTATCAATCCCCGCTCCTTTTATAACAGCTTCAGCTTGTTTAAGTTGTTCAGAACTTAAACCTTGACTTATTTGCTTCAGCCCTTGCATCAGCATCTGTGAATTCATTTTCGAAAGCATCTCTTGAATATTCATAATATAGTCCACCTTCTGTTCGTTTTATATTTTTGCTCATGCCCACGAACACTGCAAAAGCTATCTTTCTTTTCACTTAATAATATATGTTAATAAAATAAAATGGTGACAAATTTAGCATAATGTGTTAAAATACCCTTTAAAGGATTGGTGATTTTTATGAAATCAATTATTTTCAGCGATTCCCACAAAAACTTTGCATCTATGGTTAAAGCCTTGGAAAAAGAGAAAGATATTTCTCATATTATCCATGCAGGAGATGTCCACAGTGATGTGGAGGGACTGATTGCTTTGTGCCCTGTCACACCTGTTGCTTTTGTCAAAGGGAATAATGATTTTTGGCTTCACGATGTTCCTGATGACAGGCTTTTCACATTGGGAAATCTTAAGATATTTCTTACCCATGGTCATAATTACGGGGTTAAGTACTCGCTGTCAGCTCTTTATCAAAAGGGCAATGAATTAAATGCTGATATTGTGATTTTTGGACATACACATATACCTCACAAAGAAAAAATCGGTAATATTATCCTCTTTAATCCCGGCGCAGCAGCCAGAGGTTACGGAGTACTTGAAATAAGCGAAAATGGTTTTGAAATCGAACATCGCGCTTTGTAGAAAGCCTCTTGAAAAAAGTTTTAACAAACTTCATTTTTTTTAAAAAAAGTATTGACAACCATCGTGTTTTGTGGTAACATATCTATTGCTGGTCGCGAAAGCGACTGCAAGGATTAAGCTGGTGTAGCTCAATTGGCAGAGCAGCTGATTTGTAATCAGCAGGTTGCGGGTTCGAGTCCCATCACCAGCTCCATTATTTGGGGGGGTTCCCGAGTGGCCAAAGGGGGCAGACTGTAAATCTGTTGCGTCTCGCTTCGATGGTTCGAATCCATCTCCCCCCACCAAACAAAAAGAGAGCCTTTGTCTTGGTAGACAAAGGCTCTCTTTTTAAATAATATTTGCCATTATGGGCAAATGATGTTGGAGTTTCCAATGATGGCGGCTTCACCTAATGATGCGTGGCTTCGCCACATTTTATGGTAAACATTGCATCATTTCGGCACGAAGTGACGCAACATCATTATGCGAAGCATAACATCATATCGCCTGTAGCGATGCATTATTGAATATACAAAATTTTGCAATATAATTTGGTAAAAGGAGATGGTTTTATAAAGAAAATAAACTTGCAGAACTTTCTATGGAATTTTCTGTTGATACTATAAATCTCGTGAAGCATTTAAAATCGAGTCATGAATCTATTATATCAAATCAAATCGGAAGAAGCGGAACATCAATTGGTTCAAACATCCACGAAGCACAGTATGCACAAGGAAAAAAAGATTTTATTTCAAAGCTCGAAATTGCATTGAAAGAATCAACCACCGGCGAGGAATAAGAGTTGACAAATTCCAATTTACCAAGCTTCAAAATGGTGTGCTTTTCTTTGGACTTATCTGCATATATGTACAATTTAGTCGGAGTTAGGCAAAAATCCCCGTGTTTTATAAACTAAAATGCCACCATTTTTTGAAAATGGTGGCATAATTTTTGTCAATATTATTCAGCTGCAACTGCATCAAATTCTGCAACGATTTGCTCTGCTGGTTTTTTGGTTATAAGCGATACCAAAACGATTACCGCTGATGAGATTATAAAGGCGGGTAACAAGCTGTAAATTGCCCAAACTCCGCCAAGCGGTTCAATAACAAGTTCCCAGAAGAATACCATTATTCCACCGGTAAGCATACCTGCGATTGCACCTGCATAGGTTGTGCGTTTCCAGAAAAGTGAGAACAGCATAAGCGGACCGAATGTCGCACCAAAACCTGCCCAGGCAAAAGAAGTAATGCCAAATATTGTACTGTTGGAATCCCACGCAATAATCATTGCAATCAAGGTTATTACCGTCATTGCTATTCTTGAAATCCACATAACCTCTTTGTCGCTGGCTGACTTTTTGAAAATTCCGTGATAGATATTTTCGGCAAGTGCTGATGTTGAAATAAGAAGATATGAGTCAGAAGAACTGATGGATGCCGCCAAAATTCCCGCACAGGCAAATCCCGCCAGAATCGGGGGAAGGAATGTGGTCGCAGTATCGATAAAGATGTTCTCGGCATCTGCATTTGAAAGGTAATGAAGTCCCGAAACACTTCTGCCCACTATACCAATAAATACCGCTGCTGACATGGATATAAAGAGCCAAACAGTAGCAACCCGACGAGAACGAGTAAGTTCCTTTGCGTTTCTGATACCCATAAATCTGAGGAGTACCTGGGGCATACCAAAGTAACCAAGGCCCCACGCCATACTTGAGAATACTGAAAGGATTTTGTAAGGTTTGCCCTCGCCAAACTCATTCACAACTTCGGTTGACGGAGTTGAGGTTGTAAACAAGGACAAAAATCCATCATAGCTCTTGGCATTTTCAATAACCTGCGAAATGCCGCCTGCATTGATTACAGAAAGAGTAAGAATAAGCACAAGTGCCACAATCATAACAATTGCCTGCATAAAATCTGACGCACTCTCTGCCAAAAATCCGCCCAAGAATGTGTAAAGCAAAACGAATATTGCTGCTATCATCATCATTTCATGATACTCAAGTCCAAATAGGTTTACAAACAGCTTGCCGCAAGCTGCAAGACATTGACCTGCGTAAACGGTAAAGAAAATGATAATAAATACGGAAGCAATGGTAAGAATAATCTTGCTCTTCTCGTGGAATCTCTGCGAGAAGAATCCGGGGATTGTAATTGCATTGACCTTTGCACTGTAATTGCGAAGTCTTTTTGAAACTATCAACCAGTTAAGATATGTACCCACAAACAAACCGATGGCAGTCCAACCTGCATCAGCAAGACCTGTCCAATAAGCAAGACCGGGAAGTCCCATAAGCAACCAACCCGACATATCCGATGCCTCGGCGCTGAATGCCGCCACCCAAGGGCCAAGAGAACGCCCACCTAAAAAGTATGATTCTGCATTTTTGTTGGCTTTTTTCGAGAAGAAAACGCCAATTGCAACAACCGCCAACATATAAACAGCCATTGCGATTATGTGTTGAATATTTGCATTTGCCATAAAATTTCCACCTTTCTGTGATATTGCAGTTTAAGATAACTGCAAATTTAATATAAGTTTTTCTGATACTAAACTTCAAAAGTCAGTTCATTCTACAAAAAACAAAATTAAAAGTCAAGATAAAAAAGGGAATAATTTGCAACAAATCTTGACTTTGACAAAAAATAACATTATAATATAAGAAAAACTAATATAAAAGATGGGATATCTATGAAAATTAAAAAATATGAAGCGTTTATTTGCGCCTGCGAATGCAGGTCAATATCCGAAACAGCAAAAAGATTTGGCAACAGTCAATCAAGCATCACGCAATTAATCAGTTCCCTTGAAAAGGAGTTTGGGTTTCGTTTGCTGGTCAGGAACAAGAGCGGCGTAAAGCTGACCGATGAGGGGCGGATTATATACAACGCAATTAAAAAGGTTGTGGAGGATAACGCTCGGGTTCGCGAACTGGCAGCCCAGATTAATGAATACGGTGAAAATACAATACGGGTGGGGGCATTCAAAAGTATTGCCGTAAACTGGTTGCCACATATAATTAAGGAATTTGGAGAAAAAAATCCAAATGTAAACTTTATTATATCAGATGGGCATTATTCCGAAATTGAGGAGAGGCTGCGTAATCGCGAGGTAGATGTCGGGTTCGTTTCAATGCCCTTTGATGATGGCTTCACCTGTTATGAGCTTTTGCGCGACCAGCTTTTGGCAGCGCTTCCTCCCAACCACAAGCTTGCGGCACAGCCCGCTGTTGAAGCGGCACAGTTTGCAAAGGAGAATGTGGTAAGCCTGATAGACAGCACCGACCGTGATGCGAGAATTTATCTGGAAGTCAATGGTATAAAACCAAATACCAAATTCAAAACGGCAGACGACTATGCAATGCTGTCTATGGTAGAAAACGAGCTTGGCATTTGCATTACACATCAGCTTGTTATGAAAAACGATAACCACAAAGTAGTATTAAGACCGCTTTTGCCCGAAGCTTATCGTGTGATAGGGCTTGCCATTCCCGAAACCGATGTAAAATCTGAAATTATCGGCGAATTTGTAGATTTTGTGAGAAATTGGGCAAAGAAAGGCGACCTTATATAAAAACTCCGGTCAAAATTGATTGACCTGAATGCCTCTCAAAAAAAGGTTGTTTAAAAACTATCAGTAAAGCGAGTTTTTTGTTGTTTTGTGCGGCTTGTGCATTTTGAAATATCGTCTAAAATTTACTTTAAAATTATCTCTCAAGCCCTTGACACAACGGGAATTTTCATTTATACTTAAAATAATAATGCATAAATGTATCCAAATGCCAAAAACGCCCTGTGTTAATGGGTTTGGATGTTATAAATAGCAATTGAAGGGAATGGAAAATTTGGCAAAAGAAGAAAAGAAGTTGGTAGAAGAAATAACCTCTATGTCCGAGGACTTTGCAAAATGGTATACAGACATTGTAAAAAAGGCAAAGTTGGTTGATTATTCAGGTGTGAAAGGTTGTATGGTTATTCAGCCTTATGGTTATGCTATATGGGAAAATATTCAGAAAGGTCT
>JAZNAJ010000059.1:0-2804 GCA_045586445.1 Clostridia bacterium
CCGTAGAGGTTATACCAAGTGGTATCGCAATTTTGCCAAGGAATCCGCCCTTTTTGCATAAAGTAAGAATAATACCTGCTGTCAACAACACTAAACCATGCCCTACATCCCCAAACATCATCCCGAAAAGTAACGAATATATTATCGCCAAAAACGCCGTTGGGTCAAGCTCGTTATACTTTGGCACTCCATACATTTTAACAAATTCCTCAAATGGTCTGAATATTGCAAAATTCTTTAGATTGGTCGGTACCTTTACATTATCATGCAGTTCTGCATCGTCAAATGCCAGGTTGATTTTGTCATCATTCTCCAGCATTTTTTGAAGTTTTTTTATTTCCTGCGTATCCGCCCAGAATGTCAAATAAAACTTATTTGGCGTATATGCCGCATACCGTTTGATTTTGTTCATATCATAGTAATACTTAACTGATGCGTATGCACTAAGCAAATCATCTTTTTGAATTTGAATTATTTTGTGCATTCGTTCTGTAAGGGCTTCTATTTCTTCGTCCATTTTTGCAAGGCTGTTATTGGCACGCATTACAATTTCCTTTGGAGTACCTGTGTTTTCGCCCTCAATATAAACCCTTTGAAAATACAATGTTGCCATAATATGGTCAATTTGGTGAGCTCGTTCGTCGGTAGCAAAGTAAAATCCCCAAACATCAGTGTTTTCGGTTTTTACCGCCGTAAAATATGCTGGTAAATCGCCCAAATACTTATCAAGATTACGATAATTTTCAATCGGCAGATGCCCAAACCTGAATTTCATAAACTTCAGGCTTGCCAAGTCCTCCAGATGAATGTCGGATTCCAGAATTGGATGTATCGCCTCGCTCAAAAGTCTCAATTTTTTTTGTTTTTCCTTTATTTCCCTGATGTTATCCCTGAGGGAATGAATTTGCTTGTCAAAATTTTCTATATACGCCGCCAGCTCAGTTCTGCTGAAGTTTCCCCTGTGGCGAATTGTGTTTGAGTAGTCAACCTCAGCATAATCAAACACTTCTACAAAGCGTTTCATAATGTTCTCATAGGGATTTGACTCGATGTGAGGGGTAAACCCTGATGCATTTTTAAACAGTGTCAGCGGATTTTCAAATTCCACATTCATATCCATCAGATATTCTGACAAAGCTTTGTCCATGTCAGTTTTTTGCCCGAACATACTGACCAGCTTCATTTTTACTATCATCGTCAATATCTCCTTATCTTAGTTTTTTCAGACACACAACAAATACCCTTTTATTGTATCCGGGGGCAGACCATACCTTACACCTTCAACAGTCATTGTTATATTTTTAATTTCTAGTTCCTGTAGCTTTATATAATATAATACAGATTCAATGGAATAAGGATTTCTTTTAAATACCTGTCTATGAAGTTTAGTCTTTTCCTCCGCAATTTTGTGTTCAGCCTTCTCTATTCCCTCGTCAAACAAATACCCATAATAGGTTTCTCTGACTGCATTTTTTAATTCAGTATCTGTTTCTGCATCAAGAAGTTTCTTTATATCCGCACTTTTGAGTCTGCTGCCTTCTTCCCCAAGGTACAGTTTAATCAATTCTTTATCCATCTTGTAATAAAGTTTTGCACGGATAATAAACATCAGGTTCTCCATATCAGTATCCGCATCAAATAGCTTTGCAACAGCACTCGCGTCTGTCTTTGACAAATGCTTTGTGGTATAGTTGTATGCAAGATGCCGATAGAATCTGTCAAGGGCTGCCTCAATCTCAAAATTAGTTGGGTTGATAGCCTTTCCAACAAAGCCTTTGAGAGGTGTATGGTAAATGGTTGGCTTTAAAATCTCAACAAACTCATTAAAGCTTTGTGCGTTTGCAAGTGCTGTAAAGTCAACGCCACTGCTGTATTCACCATCAAGCGTTGTCATACGAAATATGGTTTTGTTTTCGTTTGAATTAAGGAGGCGGATTAGCATCTTTATATGCTCCACCTCACCTTTTATTGCAAAAATTCTCAAAAAAAACTTATAAGAAGTCCCCGAAAATGCCAAAAACGACTGTATATCCCTAGCCATAAGACTTCTGAGCCCTGCTTCAAGTTGTCCACGATGGATTTGTCCTGACTTGGAATTTTCAAAAATTCGTTTGAATTTTGCCATACCTTTCAAATACTCTGCAATTTCAGAAACAGAGCGCATACAAATCATTTTGTCATAATCTTCAGTTTTCAGAAGATTCCTCATCTTTGCGTGCATCTTGGCATTTATGGCAGAATTGCTTATAATTTCACCTATCATAATAATCTCCATTCCATCGCCGTTTCGTACTAAGCTACAAAAGTTGGTGATGCCGTTTAATCTATGGAAGGCTTAGTGTAAAAAACTACACTAAGCCCCCATTTGCTCAAAATTTAGCCGAAAACAACCCTCTTAGTTAATCTCGGTCTTTATCACCATATTAAAAATATCATTAACCCACTTTATGTGATTTTTTTTGTAATTTTCTTCTAATTTTTCGCGTTTTTCTTTCTGATAATTTTCAAGTGCCAAAAGTTCCGTATTGCGTTTTAACGCAATGGCAGACCTGTGTTCTTCAATTTTTTCAGTTGCCATTTTGGACATTTCTGCTTCAATCTTTAAAAATTCGTCCCTAAATTTTGCATCACTTTCAACTTTAAGGTCGGATAAGGTGTTCATTATCTCCTGTGCTTTACCTTCAATATCCAGAATTGCCTTAATAATGTCCATTCCACCACTTCCTTTCAGCAAACAAAAATTAGTTTTTAAGACTATGAATAGGAGCAGGGATTCTTCCGCCTCGGTTTATAAACTCCTGACT
>JAZNAJ010000060.1:0-1671 GCA_045586445.1 Clostridia bacterium
AGTTTTGGGTTGATGGCAAGGCTAAGCCCTATGTTTTCTGCATTGATACTGCGGTCATGTTGGGTTTGCGTGGTGGTGTGTTGCAGAGAGTGCCTAATGATGTTATGAAGATGTGCCACAGCCGTTCCTCTGGCGTTATTACTCTGATTGACTGCGGATATGTCAATAGACAGTATATCGAATGGTTCCAGTTGGCTGACAAACTTGATGCCATCGGCTATAACGCATCTGTAAGAGAAATCCAGTATTGGGTGGCTAATTGTAAGAAGGTGCCTTTTAAGAGATTGGCTGAATATCTGCGAAATGGCGGAACCAGTTTGCTCGACTTTGCCAAGGATATGGCTAAGGTATCTTTCTTGGAGCAGAATGGCTTGCGTATTGATGAACACTTTACCGAGCCTATGGCAAATTTCTTGTTTGACTACTTTCGTGAACAGGATAAGAACATCGTTTCTGTTGTTGCCTACTGGCTTTCTAGAGGTGCATGGGAATACCACCATAACGAAAGTTATGGTTTAAGGAATCGTTTGTGGATTACCATTGAAAACTATAAAAATCTTGGTTGGGAACTGGAAAAGGGAGATTTTTACCGCCAGTATATCAATGCTCGCAGAGCCTATGAAGCCAAGAAAGACGAAATCGCCAACAACAAAATGCGTGAATACCAAGAACACAGACGCAAGGCGTTGACCTTTGAGGACGAGAACTTCATAGTTATCATTCCCACCACTATCGATGAACTGCGTGAAGAGGGTCATAAGCAGAGCAACTGCGTGGGCGGCTATGCTCGCTATATCGGAGAGAAAGACCGAAATGTGGTTTTCATTCGGCATAAGGCAAATCCCACAAAGCCTTATATCACATGTGATATTACCAGATGTGGTACTATCAATCAGTTTCTTATGGCTTGTAATTGCTACACCCATAAGGCAGAAGATATCGCCTTTAAGGAAACATACCAAAAGCATCTAAAGGAAAATTGGGGCGAGTAATCGCCCCTAGAATAAAAACCAAAAGGAGAAAAGAAATCATGATTATTATTTGTGGAAGAACTATTGCTGAGGTTGAGCGTGACCTCGAAATGGCAAAGGTGGCTATTGCTACTGGTGCCCCTGTTGGCGTAGGCAATGCAACCATGGCTGATGTGGAACAGGCTATGCGTGGTCTGTATACCGCCATGGGGGAACATAATGCCCCCATCAATAATCCCAACTATGACCCCTGCGACGGCTGTCCGCACTGGAAGTCCAATAACGAGTGCGAGGACGAGGAAGAGGATATTTGCCCCGAGTGCGGTGGCTATATGGTGGACGGATACTGCGAGGATTGCGGCTACCCGGGTGAGGACGAAGATGAAGATGAACTGACCCCCGAAAATCTTGCAGGGCTGACCGCAGAAGAGGTTGACCGTATCACTGACCGCTATGGTCTGCCTAAAGCTTGGGCTTCTGTGATGAAGCAGATTTTGGGTCTGTAATTTAACAAGCCCCACAGACTTCACATCTGTGGGGCTTTTGCTCGCTCCAAGGACATTCGACCTTGGAGCGGATTTAGAATAAAATTATATTCTACCATTTTTTCGACCAAAAGTCAATAGACAAAATTAACAAATTTTTTTCCCATAATTTGTACAATTTTTACAGTTGACTTTTGGAAACTTCTGTGCTACAA
>JAZNAJ010000061.1:0-15991 GCA_045586445.1 Clostridia bacterium
AAGCTTTTCTGTTTTTAGTACGCAGAAACAAGAAAAATCCTGAAAGCCGACTTTTAAGCAGTTTTCAGGATTTTGTTATTAAAATAATACTACTTCTCTAAAAGAACAACCTTGGTATTTGCCATTCTGTCCCCAATACGATTTTTATCCATCAATAATAAAACCGCTTCCAAAGGCCATATAATTACACTTATGTTTCTAAAAATTAATTTCCACCAAGCAGCATTTTTTCCCGAATTATCAACAACCTTTATTCTGGCAATTAGTTTGCCAATGCTTTGTCCTTTTATTATGTCTCTGCTCATAAAAAATACCAAAATAAATAATAGCAACAAATTTTGCAATATCTCCATTTTTGCTGTAAGATATCCTCCTGATTCAAAAAATACATCACCAGATGTAAAAATCATAATCATAAAGTAAAAGGGCATAAATATTAGATAATCTATTAAAAATGCCGCTAATCTTCTTTTAAAATACATAAAAGCCCTCCTATTATTTATTTCTCTGCCTTAACCACTCACTTAAATTTATATTAAGTTTTAAAGCCCCGCCTACACCAAGATAAGCACCCAACTCAAAGGAAATAAAAATATCCTCATTTTCATCCAAGCTATCCCAGCCTAAAATAGCATCACCAACTTTAGCACCAATAAAAGCGCCATTCTTTATATGCTCCCTTGTTGTAGCATCTATGGTTCCTATTAAATTAACGCCTATCTGCATTTCATCTGTTAGCTGTCCCATTACAGAAAACTCCAAATTTTCTGTTGTATCTGTATCTTTCGAAAAGTTATAATATCTTTTACCACCTATTTCCAATTCTAACCCTAAAAGACTTGCTTCAAAATATAGACCAGTGCCAAATTCTGTATCAATTGTTATAACTGGTTTATCTTCATCCTTTTTATTAAATGGCCCCATAATTTGTTTTGGTCCAATTATATCATCCGCAGAAGATAAACTCTTTGTGTTTTTATCAAGTAAAAACTTGATGTATTTAGTAGCATCTGCTCGATACAATCTTTCCTCTGCCATATTTTCGTCAATTATGATTTTTTGATTTGTATAATCATTTGATACCTCGATACTACATCTGCAGTTTGGATGCACAAAAGGTGAAAATTCTATTCCCAAGAGTTCGTCAACCCGATATGTATGAGAGCTTCTTTCCTTGCACTCACCACATGCATCATCACTCGAAACTAAATGATATTTGTTAAATCCTCTTTTCTCATAATCATATAATAGCATAGAATAACCAATTTGTCTAATTGAATTTTTAACAGAATTATCCATGTTACTTATCACTTAATTTACTGCATTTTCAATATTAATAACCGTTTCTATATATGTCTTTCCTTGTGTTGATAATCTGAAAAATCTTTCATATATACAATTTGCAGTTTTTTCTTGAATTATATCTATATTTTTACTTAAATCAATTAGATGTTCTTTTTGTTCGGTATTATATTCTTCGAATATTTTAGGATTGATTTTATATTCCTCAAAATATTCATCCACATAGCCAAAAATAGTTTTATCAACATAATTATTAAGCATATTTATATGCAATCCTTGTTTCTCTAAAAACATACCTTCCTTTCTATTTACGCGATGCATCAGTGCTGGCTTATCCATTCCTTCAAAAAATACATTCCTGACAAATGAACATAGATTAACTATATCTTTTATTAATTTTTCCTGTTTGTTCATCATTTTCTCCTTTCAATTTTTAAATTTATGATGATTTTACATCTTGTATATACAATTATATCACAGTAAAATGGGCAAAACGGACAAATTATTTTGCCTATAAAATCCTTAAGAGTACATTTTGATTTTTCAATATAGACAGAACAAGACTGAAACAAGAAAAATCCTGAAAGCCAGCAATTAAGCGGTTTTCAGGATTTTTGTTTTGTCGATTTTTATACAGACCTATTCGAAAGATTTTGAAATTTGTAAAATCTCCAACTGCATGTTTTTATTGCAGATGGATTCATATTTACAATCACAGACTGCATACTACAAACAATGATGGGAGCTAAATCTTGGCCAAGTACACTTTTTTAACAATTTATCCAACTTTTCACTTTTCCATTATAAAACAAAATTCCATATACAGTAGTTAAAAAATGATATATGGTTTTTACGCAAACTTTTTTGGCAATATTCTCTGTTATAAATTTTTAAGCATAAATCCTTGCATAAATGTTATCTGCCGAAACTTCCAACAAGGTTTTTCCATTGTGTTCAAGCTTGTCGCCAAGCGACACGACTATATATACAATTTCATTTTGACTTTTACGAGCAAATTTTATAAAATTATCTCCTGTCTCCTGAAAAACAATATCTCCGCATTTAATAGCTTCGTTTTCATTCTTTAAAAAAGCTAATTCTTTATAAAAATCTTGCAAGCAAGTGTTTTGGTTTTCCCACTTATAAAAGCATCTGTTTAATGAGTCTTCAAACCCCTCCATTCCTATTTCATCCCCGTAATAAATAGAGGGGTTCCCAGGAAGGGTAAACTGCAAAAGTGCTGAGACTTTGGTCAGGGCCAAGGCTCTATCAAGCTCCGCACCGGATAATCTGAAATTCGCTTTTTCGCTCTTACTCATACCCTCGCCTTTTCCGGAGAGAGCTGTAATAATTCTTGGAGTATCGTGGGTTGAAAGCAAATTCATCAAGCAATCCAAGACCGGACGTGGATAGTTTTCTGCAATAGTCATTATTCTGTCGGAAAAGACTTTACCGGTAATTTTTCCTGTTACAAACCCCAAAATAGCCTCTTTAAACGGATAATTCATTACTGAATCCAACTCTGTATTTGAAAAATACTTTCTCCGTCTGCTGTAGCTTATTTTGTTTGATGCATCCTCCCATACCTCACCTAAAAGCATAGCATTGGGATTTACTTCTTTTAACTTTTTGTGAAAAGCTGCAATAAACTCATCAGGAAGTTCATCTGCCACATCGAGTCGAAATCCATCTGCTCCTAGCTTTAGCCAATGACAAATCACGCTATCCTCTTCATGTATTATATAATCCATATAACTTTGGTTTAATTCATCAACACAGGGTAATGTATCAATCCCCCACCACGAAGTATATCTGTGGGGGTACTCATCAAATTGAAACCATTCTCTGTAAGGCGAATCAGGATTGCTGACAGCACCATTGCCAAAAATACCTTCAGCGTCAAAATAGATACTGTTACTTCCCGTGTGAGAGAAAACACCATCGAGAATAATTTTTATATCTAGCTTGTGTGCTTTTTCACACAAAACCTTAAAGTCTTCCTCTGTTCCAAGAAGCGGGTCGATTTTTTTATAATTCGCTGTATCATAACGATGATTTGAATATGCCATAAAAATAGGATTAAGGTATATAATACCTACTCCCATACTTTTTAAGTATGGAAGCTTTTCGATAATCCCCATTAAATTTCCGCCAAAAAAATCGCTGTTTGTTATTCGCCCATTCTCGTTAGGCAAATATACCGGTGTATCATTAGTATCATTATGCAATTCATAGGGCAGGAGCTTCCCATTTGGGTCAACCTCACCGGATTTCGCAAATCTGTCAGGGAAAATCTGATACATAACCCTGCCTTTAAAATCATGAGGTGTATCATAATTCTTATCAAAACAAGTAATCTGCCACAAATCACCAACTGCAATATTTGTATCATCACCTTGTTTAAACAAATCAAAAGATTCGTTTTTTGTTGTTATATTAAAATAATAAAAATAAAGGTCACAAGCAAAAAGCAAAAACCGTGTGATATATACTTCATAATCGCCGTCTGTTGACTCAAGGCTAAAGGGCACAGTCATTTTAAAACCGCTTTCGGAGCTAATGCAAAGGCGGACTGACTCGGTCTGACAGCTAATTGGAATTTTAATGCGCAATGTGCATAATTCATCCTGCCTTAAGCAACCAAAGGGAGTTTTATAATATTCATTTTTGCTATTATATAAAATTCGCATTATTTTCACCGCTTAACAAATATTCAGGCATAAGAGGTTACCCCTTATGCCAAATACTTTAATATTTCATATTCCAAATGTTATCTGCATATTCTTTAATAGCCCTATCCGAAGAGAAAATTCCTGCCTTGGCAATATTAACCAAAGACATACGGGCAAAATCAAGCTTTGAACGATAAGCTTTTTCAGCATCCTCGTGAGCTCTTACATAATCAGCAAAGTCAGCCAAAATCATATAACTGTCTGCAACGCCAAAATCATTTGTAAGAAGCGAGCGTTTGATATCGTCAAATTTAACGCCCAAAACTCCTGATGTGAGCATATCAATAACCGCTTTAAGTTCAGGATTATTATCCAAATAATCTGTAGGACGATAGCCCTTTCTCCAAAGTTCCTCTACCTCATCTGCGTGGAGACCAAACAAGAACATATTTTCGTCCCCTACCTGCTCGTGAATTTCAACATTAGCACCGTCTAAAGTTCCCAAAGTTACAGCGCCGTTAATCATAAGTTTCATATTACCCGTTCCTGATGCTTCTTTGCCGGCAATAGAAATTTGTTCAGAAATATCTGCTGCAGGAATAATAATTTCAGCAAGAGAGACTTTGTAGTCTTCAATAAATACAACCTTAATCTTGTCACGAACCTCAGGGTCGGAGTTAATCATATCTGATACGGCAACAATCAAACGGATAATTTGTTTTGCCATAACATAACCCGCCGATGCCTTTGCAGCAAATATAAATGTTCTTGGAACATAATCACCTTTTGGGTTATTTTTGATTTTATTGTAAAGGTATAAAATATGAAGCACATTTAAGAGCTGACGCTTATATTCATGAAGACGCTTAACTTGAATATCAAATATAGAATTAGGATCAACATTAATACCATTTGTCTCAGCAATATAATTTGCAAGGCGGACTTTGTTACTATGCTTAATTTCACAAAGCTTATTTAATACTTTTTCGTCATCAGCATATTTTAAAAGCTTTTCAAGCTCCATGCTGTCGTGCTTAAACCCGTCACCAATTAACTCTGCCAGGTATGCAGTAAGTTCAGGATTAGACTGACAGAGCCACCTTCTGTATGCTATACCATTGGTTACATTTGTGAATTTATCCTTATCAATATTATAATAATCGTGGAAAATACCGTTTTTCAAGATATCACTATGAAGCTTTGAAACACCATTTACCTTATGACATGCAGCAAGGCAAAGGTTAGCCATACGAACTTCTCCATGGGCTATTACCGCCATATAATCAATCTTTGCGATATCCCCCGGATAAATCACATTAAGCTGCGCAACCAGACGACGGTTGATTTCGCATACAATCTGGTGGATTCGGGGCAATTGTTCTTTGAACAGGTTTTCATTCCAGCGTTCAAGAGCCTCGCTCATAACAGTATGGTTTGTATAGGTTAATGTCTCGCATGTGATTTTCCATGCATCGTCCCAACCATAATCATATTCATCCACAAGAATTCGCATAAGCTCAGGCACGCAAAGAGCCGGATGCGTATCGTTAATATGAATAGCAATTTTTTCAGACAGGTTATCAAGCGTACCGCAACGCTTTAAGTGGTTGTTTATAATACTTTGCAGCGATGCAGATACAAGTAAATACTGTTGTTTCAGTCTTAGAATTTTTCCTGCGATATGATCATCTGCAGGGTAAAGGACCTTTGAAATAACCTCTGCCATAGTATTCTCTTCAAGTGATTCTGCATAATCACCACGAGAAAAAGCGGCCATATCAAAACGATTTTTAGATTTTGCACTCCAAAGAACCAGTTTATTAACCGCTCCTGTGTCGTATCCTGAGATATACATATCATAGGGTACAGCAATAACAGAATTATAATTTGTATGTGCAACCTTATACTTTCCATTATCATCCCAACCATTAACTTCACCGCCAAACTTTACTTCAACAGCTTCGTCTTCTCTGGGATTAAGCCAAACATCACCCATGCTAAGCCAGTCATCAGGGAACTCCATCTGCCAGCCATCGACTATTTTCTGCTTGAAAATGCCAAATTCATATCGAATTGAAAATCCCGTTCCGGGAAGTCCTACACTTGTCATTGAATCAAGATAGCAAGACGCAAGTCGTCCAAGTCCACCGTTTCCAAGGCCTGCATCCGGCTCCATATCGTATATATCTTGAATGTTAAACCCACACTTTTTCACTGCATTGGCAAAATTTTCTTCAACACCAAGGTTATATAGATTGTTGCGAAGCGATGTACCTACCAAAAATTCCATTGACATATAATAAACCTGTTTGTCACCATTTTTGCGGTATTTATCATGAAACTTCTTTCTCTTTGTGGCAAGAAGTTCCTGAACAACACTGCAAAGGGATTTATACATCTGCTGTGATGTAGCTTCTTTAATGTCACAACCAAAAAGTCTTTCACATGCGCTAGAAAGCATCTTAACTTCAGCGTTATACTTTGTGGTCTTCTGTGTAGTTGCTTCTGTTTTCGGTTTCTTTGAAGCAGAAATCGTTGTTTTTTTCTTTGTTGATGATGTAGATGTTTTAATTTCCATTGTCTTCTCCTATTTAGTTAATTCATTATATAAATTTAAATACTCACTTACTGATGTCTTCCAACCACTATTATATTTAATAAGGTTCTTTATGTGCTTATCCCACTTTTTGCGATTGCCGTAAAAATCAATACACCTGTCAATTGCGCCAAGCATATCGTGAGCATTATAACCCTTAAAAGTAAAACCTTTACCCTCTAAAGTTTCCACATTTAACGGTGGCACTGTGTCAACAAGACCGCCTGTTTCACGCACAATAGGCACAGTTCCGTACCGCATAGCAATAAGCTGCGAAAGACCGCAAGGCTCACTTTTAGACGGCATCAGGAACATATCTGCTGCCGCATAAAGCTTATTTGCAAGTTCTGGATTAAAAGTAATATTTGCAGACATTTTATCATGATGAATATAGGCATTAAAATTAAACATATCCTCATATTTTGAGTCGCCCGTTCCTATGACTACAAACTGCAAGTTTCTTTGCATAAGCTCATTCATAACATATTCCACAAGGTCAAGCCCCTTATGACTTACCAATCTGGAAATCATAGCTATCATCGGCACATCTGGCAAAACCGAAAGCCCAAGCATCTTCTGAAGTTCTGCCTTATTTTTAGCCTTTCCTGAAAGGTCAGCTGCAGTATAGTTTTCAAAAATAAGCGAATCCTTTGCAGGATTATACAAGTCAGTATTAATACCATTGACAATACCTGCAATTTTATATTCGTTCTCTTTTAAAATATCCTGCAACCCGTGTGCGAAATACGCGTGTCGAATTTCATGGGAATATGTTCTCGATACAGTTGTTACCTTATCCGCCATAACTATGGCACTTTTCATAAAATTAATGCAGTTGTCATAGGTTAAAACATTTCTGTAATATTCGTCAACGCCAATAACATTCTGCATAAATTCATTTGGCATTTTGCCTTGATATTCAATATTATGAATGGTAAACACAGTTCGAGCATTGTCATAAACACCGTTATACAAAGCTTTTTTGAGCACCGGAATAAGCGCTGTTTGCCAATCATTACAATGAATTATATCAGGGAAATAATCCATTTGACGCATAGCTTCCAAAATTGCCAAAGAGAAAAATGTAAATCTTTCTCCGTCATCATAATGACCGTAAATACCATCACGATAAAAATAATGTTCGTTGTCAACAAAATAATAGTTTAGTTTTTTGCTTCGGCTTACCGCTTTGAAAATACCTACATATTCCCTGCGCCACGCAACATAAACATTAAAATTTTTGACAAACTCAACCTTAATGTCAGGGTTATCTTTAATAGATTTATAATATGGTATAAATACACTTACTTCAACATCTTTTTCCTTAGCCAACGCCGCAGGAAGTGCCTGTGCAACATCACCAAGACCGCCACTTTTTACAAAAGGCGCAGCCTCGCTTGCGGCATAAAGTATCTTCATATTGTCTCACCTTTCTTTATAATAACAGGACTTGATTGAGCACCTAAAAGTCGAGTTCCCTCTGTTATTATTACATTCTTATCAATTATAGCATTTTCAATACGGGCGCCCTTTTTAATTTTGGTTCCTTGCATAACAACAGAGCCAATAACCTGTGCTCCTTCTTCTATAGTCACATCTCGGAATATGACAGAATTTTTAAGTTCTCCATAAATTTTGCAACCGTCTGCAATAATACATTCATCAACTACAGAATTCTCTCCATAATATGTAGGTATCTCATCACGAACCTTTGTATAAATAGGTGCTGACGATTTATACAGACCTTTTTGAACTTCTTCATCAATAAGCTTGATATTGTTTTTAAGATATGCTGTTATGTCACGATTTCTAAGTGCAACTCCATCAAATTCATACAAATTAACCGAGAGCCTGCCTTCGTTAAAATATTTCTGCAAAAAATCTTTTTCATAGTGATAATATCCTGCCGCAACACATTCAGTAACCACTTCTATAAGGACTTCACGCTTCAGAATAAACATACCAAGTCCAACAAAAGTACCGTCTTTTGCTTCATAGTTTACATTAATATTTTTTGCACTGCTGTCATTGTTAGCTTCGAAAACTGTAGGATAATGAATGCCATCCTCTTTTTGAGACGAAACAACAACAGTAATGTCCTTGCCTGATGCAATATGTTCAACAAGTACCGCCTCATAATCTATATTGCATATAGTTATTGTGTCAGAAATCACAATATACTCACTCTTTTGGCTGTTCAAAAAGTTAAGAGCCGTATTAAGTGCCTCTAACTTGCCGTGATATACCTCGCCCTTTCCGGATGCAAACGGAGGAATAATATACAAACCTCCGGTTTTACGATTAAGGTCCCATTCTTCACATGAACCAAGATGGTCCATAAGCGATTCATAATTATATTTTGTAATAACTCCAACGGAGGTAATACCCGAATTTACCATGTTAGATAAAACATAATCAATCTGTCTGTATCTTCCGCCGAATGGCAAAGATGCTACAGTTCGTTTAGCAGTAAGGTCACCTAATGCGTCATCATAAATGTTTGAAAAAACGATACCGGTCAATCTTTTCATAGTCACACTCCTCCTCTCACACAACCTGATTTGGCTTTATGGTAGTATTTTTTGCTACATGCTCACCTTTACCAACCACACTGATTCCCCACTCCTCTTTGTCGTAGAAAACAGGGTCATCGCCAACTCTTGTGTTTTCATCAATAACGGCACCCTCACCTATAATTGCATACTTAATAACAGCGCCTTTTTTTATAACAGCTTCGGGCATAATCACGCTATCGTATATTTCAACGCCTTCTTCAACAGTACATCCGGTAGATACAACAGAGTGGCTGATTTTCCCCTTTATTGAGCAACCTTCAGCAACAAAGGAATTTTTAATTTCGCTGTCTTTAGCAATATAACTAGGTGGTTTTGCATAGTTTCGTGCATAGGTTTTGAATACCTTATCACGGATATTAAAAGTGCCGTCTAAAAGCTCCATATTGGCTTCCCACAAGCTATGGATTGTACCAACATCCTTCCAGTAGCCATCAAATTTGTACGCAAACAATCTTCTTTGGTCACGCAGGAGGGATGGTATAACATTTTTGCCGAAATCGTTCTCTGAATTTTCATCTGCCTCATCTTCAATAAGATATTGGCAAAGAATATCGGTTTTAAAGATATAAACCCCCATAGATGCCAAATTGCTCTTTGGGTTTTGGGGTTTTTCCTCAAATTCATAGATTGAACCATCGGGGTTGGCATTCATAATACCAAATCGGCTAGCCTCTTCCATAGGTACTGTTCGAACAGCAATGGTACATTCCGCATCGTTTTCAATGTGAAACTCAAGTAGCTTTGAGTAGTCCATTTTGTATATGTGGTCTCCCGACAGAATTATCACATGCTCAGGGTTATAGTTTTTTATAAAACGAAGGTTTTGGTATATAGCGTTCGCCGTTCCTTTATACCACTCCATTTTTTTTGATTGTGCATATGGTGGTAAGATGTGGACTCCGCCAAAATTTCTGTTAAGTCCCCAAGGCTGACCGTTACCTATGTAATCATTTAACTCCAGAGGCTGATATTGAGTCAAAATACCAACAGTGTCTATTCCTGAATTGACGCAGTTAGAAAGAGGAAAATCTATAATACGATATTTACCTCCAAAAGGTACTGCCGGCTTAGCAGTTTTGTCGGTAAGAACCAGCAACCGGCTGCCCTGCCCACCTGCAAGCAACATAGCAATACATTTTTTTCTCCTGTTCAACATAAGGATAACCCCCTTTTTTTAATACACATTATAACATGTGTTTTTATATTATTTGTTAACTACTTTCGTGTAGTACACGGTAGAAAGCGGCGGAAGGGTTGTAGAAATTGACTGTTCAAATCCGTGCATAGGTATTTTCTTTGTTTTGCGTCTTGGAAGGCGAGTTCCTGTTCCACCGTATTTAGAGCTGTCACTTGAAAGTACGGCTTTATACTCTCCCTCATCTGGCACTCCAATTAGATAATTTTTTCGCATAACAGGGCAAAAATTGCATACAACTATTATTTCCCCGCCTTTTTCATCTCTGCGGATGAAGGAGATAACGCTTTGGTCATGGTCATCATGAGCAATCCACCGAAAACCTGTCCAGTCTGTATCATTCTCCCAAAAAGCTTTGTTATTAAGATAAAAAGCATTCAGGTCTTTGACAAATTTTTTCATTTTATTGTGCTTGTCATACTCAAGCATAAACCATTCGAGAGGCTTTTTATAATCCCATTCAATAAATTGAGCAAATTCATTGCCCATAAAATTAAGCTTTTTCCCCGGATGAGCCATCATATAACCATAAAAAGCTCTTAAGTTTGCAAATTTTTCTTCATAAGTTCCAGGCATCTTGCCAATCATCGAAGCTTTTCCATGAACAACTTCATCATGGGACAAGGGCAAAATAAAGTTTTCCGAAAAAGCATAGGTCAACGAAAAAGTCAGGTCATTTTGTCTGCCTTTTCTAAAAAGCGGGTCTGATGACATATAACCAAGCATATCATTCATCCAGCCCATATTCCATTTAAAATTAAATCCAAGACCTCCATCATAACCAGGCTTCGTCACCATAGGAAAAGCAGTAGATTCTTCAGCCACCATAATTGCTGACGGGTTAAATCTAAACGCAGCACTGTTCATATCGCGAAGAAAATCGACAGCATCAAGGTTGATATTTCCCCCGTATTGATTGGGACGCCACTGACCGTCTTGCCTGCCATAATCCAGATAAAGCATTGATGCAACTGCATCTACCCGAATTCCATCAATATGATACTTATCAAGCCAGTATACCACATTTGATATTAAAAACGACCTAACCTCATATCTCGAATAATCAAAAATTCGGGTTTTCCAATCCGGATGTTCATTTCGAAGTGGATCGCTTGATTCATACAGACAACTGCCATCAAATTCGTATAGTCCATTCTCGTCCTTAGGAAAATGCGCTCCTACCCAATCCAAAATTACACCTATACCTGCGGCATGGAATTTATCAACCAACTTCATAAAATCCTTAGGTGTCCCGTATCGTGATGTTGGCGCATAATACCCTGTCACCTGATATCCCCATGATGGGTCATAGGGATATTCGCTAATAGGCAAAAGCTCTACATGCGTGTAGTTCATATTTTTAACATATTTGACAAGCTTGTCGGCAATATCGGTATAAGACAAAAAATTACCATCTTCATGCTGCAGCCATGAACCCAAATGCACCTCATAAATATTCATAGGTTCTTTTGTAATATCTTTTTTTGTCCGTTTACTGCAATATTCCGAATCAGTCCATGTGAACCCTTCTAAATCATAGACTTTTGATGCATTTTCAGGGCGTGTGCACGCATGAAATGCGTATGGGTCACTTTTATAAACCGTTGTACCATTCTTTTTTATAATATAGTATTTATATTCATCAAAAATCTGTGCTTCATTAACCGTAGCCTCCCATACTCCATACCCAATGCTATGCATGGGGCAAGCAGATGTATCCCAATTGTTAAATGACCCCACAACAAAGATACACTCTGCATTTGGCGCCCAAACTCTGAAAATATATCCGTCCTCTGTTTTATGGCACCCCATAATGTTATAAGCCTGCGAACTTTTTCCGCTCGCAAACTCGCAAAGAAGAGTATTAAGATCATTTTGTACTTTTTTTGTCATAAAGAATCTCTCCTTAGTGTATCTTACTTTTCTTGCTAAAATTATACATCAAAAGGCTTTTTTTGTCAAGGATAAGATGCTTTTCCGAAATCCCAAAAAAAATGCTTTTTTGTTCAAATTTTTTATTGAAAAACCGACCAATATGTGATAAAATGTTTATGATTTATGTTTACTAAAGGGGATGTAATTTATTTGGAAAGAAAAAGCGGTATTTTGATGCATATATCCTCATTGTTTGGAGATTATTCAATTGGTGACTTTGGTCCGCAGGCAAAATTATTTATTGATTTTTTGGCCGATTGCGGCTATTCTTATTGGCAGGTATTGCCGTTTTGTCCATCGGATGAATGTAATTCCCCCTATAAGTCTGCATCATCCTTTGCTGGAAATCCCTATTTTATTAGCTTGGAAATCCTACATAACAAGGGTCTATTGACTAAAGATGAGCTTATCGCTCAAAAACAACATACTCCTTATGTGTGTGAATATGAGCGTTTATATAACGAAAGACTGGCAATTTTAAAGATTGCAGCAAGCCGAGCTACCAATAAACCAGATATTGAAAACTTTGTAGTTCAAAATCCTTATATTGAGAACTTTTGTAAATTTATGGCGATTAAAAACTCAAACGCCGATAAACCATGGTATAAATGGGAAAGTGAGAATTATAAAGACGAAAACTTATTTATGTGGGAATTTATCCAATATGAGTTTTTTACACAGTGGGAAGAAATAAGAAAATACGCAAACAGCAAAGGTATAAAAATTATTGGCGATATGCCTATTTATGTTGCCCTTGACAGCAGCGATGTGTGGGCAGATAAACATCTTTTTAAACTTGGTGAAGACAATTTGCCTGTTACTGTTGCCGGAGTTCCGCCTGATTATTTTTCAGCAGACGGCCAGCTTTGGGGAAATCCCATATACGATTGGAAAGCAATGGAAACAGATGGTTTCAGATGGTGGAAAGATAGAATATCCCATACAGCAACAATGTTTGATGGGATTCGAATTGACCATTTCAGGGCCATTGAATCCTTTTGGGAAGTTCCCTTTTCAGCAAAATCAGCAAAAGAAGGTTTTATGACCAAAGGTCCCGGCATGAAACTGATTGATGCAATCAAGGAAAACTCAACTGATACAATGATTATTGCAGAAGATTTAGGTCTTATCACCGAAGACGTGGTTAAACTTCTCAAAATGAGCGACTTCCCCGGTATGAAAGTCTTCCAATTTGCATTTATGGGCGACAAAAATTCCCCTCATCTTCCCCATAACTACCCAAATCAATGTGTAGCGTATACAGGAACCCATGATAACAACACTTTGCTTGGATATCTGTGGGAGCTTGATGACAAAACCAGACGCAATATGCTTGAGTATTGCGGCCATAAAGAAGAATCTTGGGAAAAAGGCTGCGATGCCATAATCCGTACTATGCTTGCATCTCATGCAGGGCTGGTTATTATGCCGATTCAAGATTTGTTGGGCTATGGCTCTGACACACGGCTAAACACCCCTGGCAAAGCCGAGGGAAACTGGGGATACAGAATAACAAAAGAACAACTCGACAGCATTGACAAATCAAAATATCGCCGTTTAAACGAGCTTTATTCAAGAGTTTAAAGTCAAGACCACCGACTAACTTTAATTTTTATACATACCTAATATTTCAAGTGGGTTAGATGTATTTTAGAGCATAATTTTATCGCACTCACTTTTTAATTTTTTCCGTCACATCATAAGCCCTAGTCATTCCATTTGGGAAAATGTGATTTTAAAAAGTTCTATCCTCGTGTGTGCATAACAACCAAGTAAACTATATAATCAATAACAAAGCAAATACCTATTTGATTTTCATATATAATTGTAATATAATTATACATATGAAATTTGTTTTGCAGTGAGCAAAATAGGCATATAATTTAATAAATAAGAGGATTACATATGGCATGGTATGATGAGGCAATATTTTATCATATATATCCCCTGGGTATGACAGGGGCAGAAAAACAAAACTTTTACAATAAGGTAGAGCACAGGCTAAACACTTTGATTCCGTTTATATCTGAGATAAAGAGCCTTGGATTTAATGCTTTATATATTGGTCCGCTTTTTGAATCGGTAGGGCATGGTTATGAAACAACAGATTATAAGAAGTTGGATTCAAGACTTGGCACCAATGAGGATTTGGCTAATTTTGTTGCCGAATGCCACAAACAGGGAATTAGGGTAATATTAGACGGTGTCTTTAATCATACAGGCAGAGATTTTTTTGCCTTTTCAGATATTAAGAAAAACAGAGAATCATCGCAATACAAAGATTGGTATTGCAATGTTAATTTTAATGGGAATAATGAATATAATGATGGATTTTCTTATGATAACTGGGGAGGATATAATCTGCTTGCCAGGCTGAACCAGCATAACTCAGAAGTGAGGAATTATATCAGTGATGTCATTCGTTTTTGGGTCAAAGAGTTTGATATAGACGGAATTCGTCTGGATGCTGCTGACGTTCTTGATTTTAGTTATATGCAGATGATGCGCAAGGTGGCAAATGAAGTGAAGCCTGATTTATGGTTGATGGGAGAAGTTATACATGGCGATTATATTCGCTGGGTTAACGGCGATACCCTGCATTCTGTTACAAACTATCATTTGCACAAGGCGCTGTATTCAGGACATAACGACCACAACTATTTTGAAATTGCACATACTGTAAAACGCTTGTATGTGATGGGCGGCAACCGTCCTGACGGATTAAAGCTATACAATTTTGTTGATAATCACGATGTGGAACGAATTTACACAAAGCTAAACAACAAAAGACACTTTGTCCCTGTTCATATTCTTCTGTATACTCTCCCGGGTGTTCCGTCTGTATATTATGGCTCTGAATTCGGAATTGAAGGAGAAAAGCAGAAAGGCTCGGATGATTCTTTAAGACCCGCTGTTTCCTTTGAACAATATAAGGATGCTATCCTAAACAATAATTTCACAAATCTTATTTCAAAACTCGGTGAAATACGCTCAAAAACAAAAGCATTATCGTACGGAAGCTATAAAGAACTCCTCTTAACAAATGGTCAATATGCCTTTTCAAGAGATTTTGACGGAGAATCTGTGATTGTAACTGTAAATAACAGCGATGAAGATTTTGAGATGCTCCTTCCTGCCGCAAATGCGAAAGAGTATGTTGGCGCACTTTATGGCGAGCATATATCCGCAAAAGACGGATGTATATGTGTGAATGCAAAAGCAAATTCGGGGGAAATCTGGCTGCCATACGAAATGGCGGATAAAAAAGTGCAGCCAATTGAACTTAATATTGAGGATAAAATAATCATCCCAGAAATTCCGAAGGAAGTATTTGAGCCCCAAAAAGAGGAGTTGTCTGTTATTATTGAAGATGAGGCAAATTTAAATTTAACTCAAAACAAACCATATGAAGAAATGACGGTTGAAGAGCTTCAGAGTGCAATAATAGAAAAAATGAAGTGCAACGGACCTGTTACAGAGCAGATGAGAAAAGATGTTATGGAAAATGTCTATCATGATTCTTTGGTGACATGGGTTAAAAGTTTCAGATAAAGCATACATTTTGACTTTCTGAAAATGCATTTGACCATATCTTAAAAATTCAATACAGACAAAGCAAGACTAAAATGACAAAATCCTGAAAGTAGCATAAATACTGGCTTCCAGGATTTTTGAATTTTTGGGCACAGGATTGCCATGTTTATCCAAATAGTAA
>JAZNAJ010000062.1:0-3095 GCA_045586445.1 Clostridia bacterium
TGTATGTTGGCGGTGAAGAGTTTTCGCTGAGAGTTGCAGCTGAAAATTTTTCGGTCGAAGACATGAAAGAGGGCGTGAAGTTTGCCCATGAAAGAGGTAAAAAAGTTTATTTGACAGCCAACATAATTCCACACAATAGCGACATTGACGAATATGAAAAGTTTTTAAAGGAATATCTGACAGCGGACTTTGATGCGATAATCGTGTCCGACCTGGGTATGTTTCAGTTAACACGGGAGATAGCGCCGGAGCTTGAAATTCATATAAGTACACAAGCAAACAATGTGAATTATAAGAGTGCAGAAACTTGGTATAAGATGGGGGCAAAACGAGTTATACTTGCTCGCGAAATGTCCTTTGACGAGATAAGCGAGATACGAAACAGAACAAGTGACGGGCTGGAACTTGAGGCATTTGTACATGGTGCTATGTGCATCTCATATTCGGGCAGATGCTTGCTAAGTAATTATATGACAAATCGTGACAGTAATCTTGGTGCTTGCTCGCATCCGTGCAGGTGGAAGTATAATCTTGTGGAGGAAACAAGACCTGGTGAATATATGCCGGTATTTGAGAACGAACGCGGGACATTCATATACAATTCAAAGGATTTGTGTATGATTGAACACATAGATAAACTGATAAAAAGTGGACTTGATAGCTTTAAAATTGAAGGCAGGGTAAAGACGGAATACTATCTGGCAACGGTTGTAAAGGCATACAGAGATGCAATTGACAGTTATTTCGAGGACCCGGAAAATTTTTCTGTAAACCCTGATTGGATGACAGAAATAAAGAAAGTAAGTCACAGAGATTACACCACAGGATTTTTCTTTGGCAAACCCAGTGGCGATGAGCAAAATTACAAAACAAGTTCATATATCCGGGATTATGAACTGCTTGGGATAGTAGATGGATATGATCAGATAACCGGTATGGTTACTGTTGTCCAAAAGAATCGCTTTTTCAAGGGCTCTGAGGTTGAATTTTTAAGACCTCATGGGGATTTTGTGAAGTGCAGGATTGAATATATGGAGGATGAAGAGGGTAACGAACTTGAAATCGCCAACAGGCCACAGTCGATTGCAAGAATCAAGCTGGAAACCACTGTTGAGCCTGACTCTATGATGCGTGGAATCAGGGAAACATAAATTTTGTAAAATGATTAGGAGATATAATACAACCAAAATGGAGGTATGAAAGAGATGAAATTATCAAGAAGATTTATTACTATGATGCTTGCGGTTATGATGATAGTAGCAACTTTTGGCGTTGTTCCTATTGCAGCCGATTTCACAGACCTGCCGGAGAGCCATGCGTCTTTTGAAGCGGTTAATGTTCTTAGCAAGTTGGGCGTGATTAACGGCTACGAAGAAAACGGAAGTTTCAATTTCAAACCGGACAACAATGTAACAAGAGCAGAGTTTACAGCGATGCTTCTTAGAACACGCGGTATGGGTGCCCTTGGTTCTATGAGCCTTGAAAATCCACCTTTCCCTGATGTTGTTACACCTGATGTTTCGTGGGCAATAGGTAATATCCGCACAGCCCGCGAAATGGGAATCATCAATGGATATGACGATGGTACATTCTTGCCCAATAATAATGTTTTATATGAAGAAGCAGTAAAAATGATAGTTTGTGCCCTTGGCTATGGCGAAATGGGTGCAGAGGGTGCTCAGTGGTACTCAAGGTACTTAATGACGGCAACATCACTTGGATTTCTTGATGGCGCGGGTGGTGTGATAGGCGTTCCTGCAACCCGTGCAACTATAGCAAATATGCTTTACAACTGCCTGGAAGTAAATCTTGCAGAAGACAATACTATTACCGACAAGACAATTCTTGAAGATGATTTGGGACTTATCAAAAAGGTAGGTTATATTGATTCAAATCCGCAAATCAGTTTGTCAAAGCCGGATGCAAATCTGAGAGCTAATGAGGTTCAGATTAATGCACCTGGCGAAAATGGGGTAAATGAAACCTTGACTTACAAGGTAGACGATGCTTCGAAGTACAGTGATATGCTTGGGGCACAGATTACTTTCTACTATACAATAGACAGAGATTCAAACTTCAATAATTTGGTTATGGCTACTGTTAAAAACAGCAAAATTATTGAAATAGAAGCAACAGATATATATGATTCCACAGCTTCGACAATTGAATATCTGAAAAATGAGAATGATGACAAGACAACAACAGTAAGCATTGCTTCGGATAGCGTGGTTGTATATAATGACAAATTATATGGCGCAGACAAAGCAACCAGTTCGTATGCTGAATATTATAGGGCAAAATCATCAAAGGCAATGCCTACAATAGGTAAGGTTAAACTTTTGGACCGCGACAATGACAACAACTATGATGTTGTATTTATTGATTCTTATGATGCGTGGATAGTTTCATCAAAAACTACATCAAATTATACAATAGTTGATAATGTTCTCAGAAAAGGACTTGCTGACCCCGCTAACAAGATTGTACTTGACCCCAAAAAAGTTAAGTTTACGGACGCTTCGGGTAAGGGAAGCAGCTTTGATGCAATAACCACAAAGAGTGTTATTTGTGTAAAGCAAAGTTCGGGAATTGGTTCGGATATCCTCACTTCAGTCGTTGTTTGTGACAAACCTGTAACAGGCGCAATTACTGCAACAAGCTCAAGTCAGGGATACACAATTGGCAATAAGACTTACAAGGTTTCTGCTCAGGCACCTTGGAAAAACGCTGTATCAGGGGCAAGCCCTGACACAACTGTTCCTGCACGCGGGGATAACGGAAAGTTTTACCTTGATTGCAACGGAAGTATTCTGGCGTTCGAAAAGTCAGAAACAGTAAGCAACCAGCAGTATGGATATTTGACCTCTGCGGGGATTAAAGAATTGGATTTTGACAGAGAACTTCAGGTTTATATCTCGACCAAGTCAAATATTAAAGGCTCAGTATATACTGTAACCGAGAAAACAAAACTGAATGGAAGTATCCCTGCTACATTGGATGACTTTTTGACAGGACTTGAGGCAGGCAAAACATATCCGGGAAGTTCAAACGACACTTATGCTCAGATTGTGAAGTTTACAACAACATCAGGCAAT
>JAZNAJ010000063.1:0-7088 GCA_045586445.1 Clostridia bacterium
CCCTTTGCCTTGAACTTTGCTGCAAGCTTTGCCGATGCTGTTGTCTTACCGGCACCCTGAAGACCAACCATCATAAGTACGGTCATCTCGCCTGCCGGACGAAGCTCTATCTCTGTCGCCGAACTGCCCATCAGGGAAATCAGTTCTTCATTAACAATCTTAACCACCATCTGACCCGGAGTCAGACTGTTCATAACCTCAACGCCAACCGCACGCTCCTGTACATCCGCAATAAACTTCTTAACAACCTTAAAGTTTACATCCGCCTCAAGAAGTGCCATTTTGACTTCTCGCATAGCTTCTTTCAGGTCAGCTTGTGAAACTTTTCCCTTGCCGCGAAGCTTTTTAAATGTACTTTGCAGCTTATCGGCCAGACTTTCAAATGCCAAAACAAACCCCTCCCCTCTGTCAACAAATCAAAAATTGTCAATTTTACTGTTCACTGTCATTAATGTCCTGAATAATGGTCAAAATCCTGTTTATCTGTTTTTTTATAGTAACTGATAGATTTTTTGCCTCGTGGGATTGTTCAATTTCCGCAATAATCCGGTCAATTTCCGAGAGTTTTGACTTCATTCCCAAAAAGCGTTTTGCAAGACATAACCGCTCTTCGGTATCATAAAGAATTGCTTCAGCCCGTTTCAGATTGTCCCTGACACCTTGTCTGCTTATACCAAGCTCTGTGCCAACCTCTGCCAGCGACAAGTCTTCGTTGTAATACAATTCAACCGTATCGGCCTGTCTTTCCGTAAGCAATTTCCCATAAAAGCTGAAAAGGAGTGAAATTTCAACATTTTTTTCCATAATTTTTACTCCTCCTTCAATGGATGTAAAGTTGTTTAACTTTACACCTCAGTTATTTTACATTAATTTTCTGTCTTTGTCAAGTGTTTTTTTCGATTTTTTATAATAAGTATAACGCCCGCAATTACTATTACTGCTGAAAGGATTTGCGAAATGCGAAAACTCCCCAAATAAAGCGAGTCTGCACGCAATCCCTCTATGAACATTCTGCCCAAGCCATACCAGACCATATATCCGCAAAAAATTTCGCCATTAAATGCTTTAACTTTTTTGTAAAGGCAAAGTACCAATATCCCCAGCGCATTAAATACAGATTCATATAAAAATGTCGGATGAACCATATTGGCTATTACCTTTTGGTCCTGCTTGATTGTCATTGCCCATATTGAATCACAACTGCCGCCAAAAGCCTCGCCATTGACAAAATTACCCCATCTGCCAATTGCCTGCCCGATAAGTAATCCCACAGCAAGTATGTCTAAAACTTTTCCTATGTCAAGTTTCTTCTTTTTGCAATAAATAAGTACCACGGCGGCAGCACCTATAACCCCGCCGTAAATTGCTATTCCGCCGCCACGAAGATTAAAAATACTCAGCAAATCGTATCGGTAACTTTCCCAGCTGAAAATGACATAATATATTCTTGCGCAGATTACAGCAACAGGAACACCGATTATAAACATATTCAAAAAATCATCCTGGTCGATTCCATTCTTTTTTGTTTCACGGGTTGCATAAATAAATCCAAGAACAATACCCAGACCAATCAGCAGTCCATAGGTATATACAGGCATACCGAAAACAGAAAAAAGGGAACGGCTTATATTAAATTCAATTCCCAGTTTGGGAAAGGAAATTGTGTTGACCATATTTTATACTTCCTCCAATGGTTCGATAACCGAGAGTACAGAATTTTCTTCTGTGAAATGTGTCTCAAGTCGCTTCTCAAGGTCTTTCCTGGTTATAGCTTCAACTGTTTCTTCGTATTCAAAAGGATTTATGTCAGACATAAACGCCCTTATAAAATTGTTTCCAATGCGTTCAACATCATTATAGCCACGCAAATTTGCCCCGATAAGCACCCTCTTTACACGATTTAACTCTGTTTCGTCAATGCCCGTCTTTTTAACAAATTCGATGCGTTTTAAAACCCTTTCGTAAACTGTTTTTGGGGACTTGCTCTCACCACTTACTGACGAAAATCCATACTTCTTTTCCAGTTCTGCATCACTTGAAAAGCTGCTGTCAATCAAGCCTTCCTCATAAACATCCATAAAGAATTTACTGCTCTTGCCAAACAATAAATTAAGCAAAATTTGTGTCTCTGCTTGCTTTTTCAAAAGAGCTTTGCCGCAAATATCAACTTCGCCCTCCTTAAATCCAATCATAAACTGTGGCTTTGAAACACTCATTTTTTGATATATCTCGTGCTTTGCCACACACTTAGGTTCTGACACCTTTTCCCTTTCAACCCTGCCCCTGTCTTTGTCTGCTGTAACATATCTGTCAATAATATCAATTACCTTTTCTGAATCTATGTCACCAACCATAACCAAAAACATATTTGACGGATTGTAAAAGGTCTCACAGCATTTGTACAATATGTCAGGTGTTATTTTGCTTATGCTCTCGATCGTTCCGGCTATATCTGTTTTAACCGGATTTTTTTCGTACATGGCCTGAAGCATATTAAAGAACAACCGCCATCCCGGGTCATCGTCATACATCTTAATTTCCTGACCTATAATACCTTGCTCTTTGCTTACATTCTCTTCTGTAAAATACGGATGATTTACAAAATCAATCAGAATATCTAAGTTTTCATAAAAGTTGTCTGTGCACGAGAATAAATAAGCAGTCATATCAAAGCTGGTGAACGCATTGCTGTTTGCCCCCGTAAGTGCAAACCTGTCAAAGGCATTGCCACCGTTTTCTTCTTCAAAGAGTTTATGCTCCAAAAAATGTGCAATTCCATCGGGAAGCTCAATTTGAAGATTTGAATCAGGCACATTCAGTTTGGTATCAATAGAGCCATATTCTGTTCCATATATGGCATAGTATTTGCAAAAACCCTTTTTGGGGATTATATATACCCGCAGCCCGCTTTTGTGAACTCCGCTGAGAAATTCTTCTTTTAATAACTTGCTTTCTGTTTTATCAAACCTCATCGCCCGAAACCCCCTTCAAGAAATATATTGTATCCTCCTGGACAATGTTTGCAGCCTTGACGATTGCCTCGCGGTCTACATTGTTCAGGTTTTCAATAAGCAAATCTATATGTTCATCATTGCCAAGCAGTATCTGGCCCATATAAAAGTTCTCAGTTGCCGCAAGACTGTCTTTTGCAGAGCCAAGGCTTGTGGCAAGATACTTCTTTGCCGACAGTATTTCATCGTCTGTAAAATCGCCTTTTTTCATTTTGTCCAGTTGCACCATAATCTCATCATAAGCCGCATCAAACTTTGCAGCCTCAATACCTGCACTTATCTTCATATACCCCTTTTGCCTGTCTGCTGCAGAAAATACATAATACGCAAGGCTAAGTTTCTCGCGGACATTATTGAATAGTTTTGAGAACGGACTCCCGCCAAATATACACGAAAAAAGCGTCATTGCATAATACTCATCCGAAACAGGAGATACGCCAAGGTTGAAGCCCATAACCAACTTGCTCTGTGAAGTAGGCATAGGTTCCACTACCTTTTTGACATCAATCCCCTCCTCAACTTTTGCAAGGCGTGTCTTGGTGTATTGTGCATTTCTGTCCTCAAAAACCGAAAAAGCACTTTTAAGTTCTGCTGTAATTTCTTCTTCATCAAAGCTGCCGACGGCAAAAATATCAATTACTGAATTTTTAAGGATATTCTGATAAAATTCATATAAATTCTTCTCGTCAATACCCGCTAAGTCCTCAACATATCCATATTCAAAAATCCCATACGGGTCGCCCTCAAACATTATCTCGTTACACTTTACCTGGGCATATTCTTTTTTATCATTTATGAGCCCTTCTATAAAGTTCTTAAGGTTTTCCTTTTCCTGCTTTACCCAAGCCTTGTCAAAGCTGCTATTCTCGCACCTGGGATATAGCACAAGTTGTTTAAGAAGGTCAACGGCATCGTGGGTTATCTTTTCGTTCAGGAATTTGTCGCTGACAAACTGAACATTGAATTTTATTGACTCTCCGTCGCCTTTTTTAGATACCCCAAGAGCAACCGACGCACCATACAGTTCCTCGGTTCGTATTGACAGGTCAGTTAATGTGGGGTACTTCTTTGTCCCTCGTTTTAACACTCTGGGCAAGAGCGCCGCCTTTGTAACCATTCCTCTGTTCAATGGCAAATGAATGTAAAGACTGATACTGTTCGTCTTGAACTTTTCAGTCTTTAAAAATCTTATATTAACACCTTTTGCAATCTGATAAGTTTTTATATTTTCCAAAAGACTCACTCCTTTACTCTTATACGCCAAACTTTTCTAACACTCAAGCACTTCTTACACTATGCCTTAACAAATCTGCCAGCCATAGAAGAAATTACGAATATCAAAATATTCATAGCCACAATTGTTGGTCCAACAGGCGTGGACAATTGTGCCGACACTATGATACCTATGCCGGCAGACAATACAGACACAATTGCGGCAAACACAACTGTCCCTTTGAAATTTTTGAATATCTGCATTGCAGATATTGCCGGAAAAACAATTAATGCCGAAATCAACAACGAGCCTACCAGATTCATTGCGACTACAATTATTATGGCTGTAACTATAGCAATTATTGTATTATATTTTTTTGTATTTATACCCATACCTTCGGCAAAATTTTCGTCAAAGGTAATAATAAATATTTTATTGTAAAACACTATAAACATAACAATTACAATCACAGCAAGAACCGCACATAATATAACATCCATACGATTGAGTGTCAAAATTGATGTTGCACCGAAAAGTGTGCTGCATACATCTCCTGAAACATTTGCCGAACCGGGAAAAATATTTAACACCAAGTACCCTATGGCAAGTGCCCCTACCGACGCCATAGCAAGTGCAGCATCGCCTGCCATTTTGGCATTTTGACCCTTTTTCAGCAAAAATACCGCCAGAATTGCAGTAACAGGAAGCACCACAACCAAGTTATTTGACACATTCAACACAGTCGCTACAGTCAATGCGCCAAAAGCAGCGTGCGAAAGCCCATCACCAAGGAAAGAAAACCTTTTAAGCACTAAAACAACCCCAAACAATGATGAGCAAAGAGCAATAAGCATCCCCACAATCAGGGCATATTTAAAAAACGGAAAACTAAAATAATAATAACGAGCCTCCATCATTGGTCGCACCTCCCGCACTTACCGTTTCCCAGGAATGTTCTTCCTATTTCGCTGTGTCTGTATTCCTCGGTTGTGCCAAAAAACACCTCTTGATTCCCCAGATGAAGAATGTGCTTTGCGTGCCTTGCGGCAGCGTTTATATCGTGCGAAACCATAACAACCGTTATATTTTCAGACCTGTTTAAATCCATTATTCTGTGATAAAGCTCATTGGTCGCAACAGGGTCCAAACCTGTTGCGGGTTCGTCCAAAAGCATCATTTTTTTTGCAGCACAAAGTGCCCGTGCAAGCAATACTCTCTGCCTTTGCCCGCCCGAAAGCTCCCGATAGCTTTTCTTCTTCAAATCATAAATGCCAAGCTTTCTTATGTTGGCATCCATCATTTCTTTTTCTGCTTGTGAAAACCAAAACCGCCTCTTGCAATTGTTTATTGTTCCCGACAACACTATCTCTTCAACCGTCGCAGGAAAATCCTTTTGCAGCTCGGTCTGTTGTGGCAGATACCCTATCTCATCTGCCAGATTTTTATAACCAAATTCAATCTCACCGCAAATCGGTTTGGTTAATCCAAGAAGTGTTTTAACCAATGTGCTTTTGCCTGCTCCGTTTTCACCGACTATACACAAATAATCCCCCTCTTCTACCGAAAAGGACAGGTTTTCAAGGATTATTTTACCATCGTATCCCAATGATACACCATTACACATTATCTGCGACATATCTATTCTCCATTTTCTCGCCTATTCCAAGGCACTTTTAAACGCTGTAAGATTGTTCTTCATAATATCTATATATACGGTATTCTCCACTTTTTTCCCATCTATCGCCTGACACGAGTTCATTTCAACCGCAGTAACCGTGTCGCCACCTAATGCCCCATTGATTGCCGCTACAATATCCTTTGAGGAATTTTCAAGAACTACAACCGTCTTCTTATCCAAAGTTTTCACGCTTTCCGCCAATCTTGCCACGGTTTCAAAGCTTGCGACTGTATCCGATGAACATCCCAAAAACGGCGTGTAGAATTTGACTTGATAATCCTTAACCAAATACGCAAAAGGAAATCTGTCTGCAAATATTATGGTTTTATCTTCAGAATCAGATATCACGCCTTTATATTCATCATCAAGGCTTTGTAACCTTTCGCAGTATTTTGCTGCATTGTTTTTATACAAAACGCCCTTTGATTTATCAGCATCACAAATTACTGTACAGATGCTGTCTACCGCACGCTGAGCCAATTTAAGCGACAACCAGATATGCTCATCATATTCAGCCGTATGTTGGAGTTTGTCGTGATTATGGTCGTGAGAGGAATCTTCACCAACAGTAATAACTTCGTCAGCTTTCAACAAATCAAACAGGGTTATTTGTTTCACGGTTGAAGGGATATCTATATCTCCAATCCATTTTTCACTTATGCCACCAACAGAAATGAAAATATCAGCTGTACAAACCTTTGCTATATCTTTTGCCGAAGGCTGAAAGCTGTGCATTTCACTGCCATTGCCAAGCAATGTTACCGAAAACCTTTCTTTTTCATCACATATTATCTCCCGCACCCAATCATAGGCAGGAAATATGGTGCATACGATATCAATTTTTTCGTCATTATTTTCAGTGGTAATGGTACAACCTTGCAAAATGCCTGCAACAAATATCAATGAAATTATTAATGCAATTATTTTTCTCATTATAATACCCCACTCATATTAGTCTTTTCCTTTTTGAACACAGCTTTTCTCACAAAAAAGTATACAACCATCATTGCAACTGATGACGAACCCCATGTTACGGGATACGAATAGTACACCATTTCAATAACCGGATTTAACGGGAATATAAAAAACATCCATACCACTCTGAACAAGCATACAAAAATAGCATTTATCAAGGTACTCACAACCGCTCTGCCCATTCCCTTCATAACACCCGCCAACACATTAC
>JAZNAJ010000064.1:0-2310 GCA_045586445.1 Clostridia bacterium
GGGTAGTTTATATGGTATATTAAATAAAACATATAGACTATAAAGGAGGATTTCTAAGAAATGGATGTTTTTGAAAAAGTAAAAGAAATTATAGCGGAGCAGCTTGATATTGAGGAAACTATTATTACAATGGACTCTTCATTCATAAATGATTTAGAGGCTGATTCGTTGGCTTTGGTGCAGTTGATTATGGCTCTTGAAGAAGAATTTGATATTGAAATTCCTGACGAAGAGGTTGACGAAATTTCAACTGTGGGTGATGCAGTAAATTATATAAATTCAAAAAGCTAAGATGAGATAAACCACGGACTGCTGTTTGTTAAATGGCAGTTCGTTTGATTTTTTAATATGCAGGGAATGTTTTTTTAAGTTGTAATTTCCAATAAGCAAAAGATTGGTAATGATTTTATACTTGCGAGGGATAAAAATGGATATCAGATACGAATTTAAAGATAAAAAACTTTTAGAACTGGCACTTACCCATATTTCATTAGCAAATGATACCAGAACTGAGAGTAATCAGCGATTGGAGTTTTTGGGGGATAGTGTTCTTTCGTATATTATAGCCAATGAAATATATAAGATGTATCCAAAGTGCGATGAGGGAGAATTGACTCGCATACGAGCAAGCTTAGTCTGCGAAAAAACTCTTGCGGAATTGTCAAGAGAACTGGATTTGGGTGGTGCTCTTAAATTTGGTCGCTCGGAGGCAATGAGTGGCGGTAACAAAAAGGATTCGGTTCTTGCTGATGCGTTTGAGGCCATATTGGGTGCTATTTTTTTGGATAGCGGAATTGAGGTCGCAAAAAAATGGGCTCTGGATATTTTTGGTGAACGCATTGCGAATATAAGCGTTATTGCTGAGATAAATTATAAGTCAGAGCTTCAGATGTACTTCCAAAAACGCGACAAGGGTAATGAGGTTGTGCAATATAGGCTTAAGGACAAAAAAGGCCCCGACCATGACCCTGAATTTTGGGTTGAAGCAATTTATAAAGGCGAAACTATAGGAGCGGGAAACGGTAAAAATCGCAAGGTAGCGGAACAAAATGCCGCAAAGCAGGCTTTTGAAGGGTTGAAGAAGTAATGAGAAAGTACAATTTACCGATTTTTATTCCACATCGGGGATGCCCTCATGATTGTGCATTTTGCAGTCAACGCAAAATAACAGGGGTAGAAACTGAGGTAACACCTGATGAGGTGTCGCGGATGGTGGAAAACTTTTTAAGTACAATAGACAGGGAAGACTCGGAGGTTGAGATAGCCTTTTTTGGAGGTAGCTTTACAGCCCTTGAATTGAAAACTCAGGAAGAATTTTTGGCGGTTGCGAAAAAATTTTTCCCCAGAGTTTCGGGTATAAGGTTGTCAACCAGACCTGATGCTATAAACGACGAAATTTTAGATTTGTTGCAGGCGTATGGGGTAACCACAATTGAACTTGGCGTACAAAGCAGTGATGATGAAGTTCTTGCTTTAAATGACCGTGGACACACCTTTCTGGATGTTGTCAATGCTTCAAAACTCATCAAGGAGCGGGGAATTTCTTTGGGACACCAAATGATGTTGGGGATGTATGGTTCAACCGCGGAAAAGGATTTAAAAACGGTTATGGATATTGCCGAATTAATGCCTGAATGTGTGAGAATTTATCCTGTTATTACATTGAAAAACACAAAACTTGAACTATACTATAATCAGGGTAAATATACTCCATACAGTATTGATAAGGCTGGAGAGATTGCAAAGGATGCAGTGAAAATCTTCCGCGGAAAAAATATAGAGGTAATCAGGATTGGACTTCATTCCTCAGACAACCTGGAGGGTGGAGATAATATTGTCGCAGGTCCGTATCATCCGGCTTTTGGCGAGATAGTGGAGAGCTTGATTTATCGCGAAAAAATCGAGAATGCTTTGCAGGCAGAAACTGTCGAAAAAGGTGAGTTAAGATTTGTTTGTCCATCGGTGGATGTGTCAAAGGCTGTTGGGCACAAAAAGATGAACAAGATTTATTTTAAAGAGAATTACGGGATTGATTTAGTCGTCGCTGCGGAATAATTAAGGAGAATTGACATGAAAAAAATTGCAAGTTTTACTGTTGACCACAGGTTTATAAAAGAATGGATATATATTTCCCGCATTGATGGGGATATAACAACCTATGATGTGCGTATGAGAAAGCCTAACACCAATGATGTGATGTCTAATGCTCTTATACATTCCTTTGAACATCTTTTTGCAACATTTATGCGTAATGGAAACCTGGCAGATGATGTTGTATATGTTGGACCTATGGGCTGCCAGACAGGTTTT
>JAZNAJ010000065.1:0-4611 GCA_045586445.1 Clostridia bacterium
CAGGCTCAATTTCCTTTTCGGGCATTATTACAATTGGAATTTCAACACCCATAACACTGCGAAACTTGACTTCTATATTATTTTCTAACGAAACCGCATGAGAAATCTTCTCGACCTCATCAATGCCAACCTCAATATTTGCCCGTTGAAGTGCCAAATATGCTGTATTGAATGTGCTGTCTATTCTGCTTTGTATTTCCTTGGCGGTTTCTATAAGCGACATAAGCTCGCGAACAAGAATGTTTCGCTTTTTGTCCAAAAGTTCAAAACCGGTACGACTGAGTTTTAAGGTGTTTTTAGCAAGTATAAGGTTTCCCTTTGTAGGTACCATCGCCACAAAAACCCCTCCTTTTTTACTAAACTAAATACGATATTTCTTTTCTAATATTTCAGGTGTCAATCTGTCCAGCTCGCTTTCGGGCAGAATCCGCAAAAGCTTCCAGGCAAGATCAAGTGTCATATTTATACTGCGGTTTTCAGTTCTTTCCTGTCCAATAAACTTGTTTTCAAATTCTGCACCAAATCTTATATATAATTTATCCATATCTGTCAATTCATCCTCGCCGATAACCGACGCCAGCGCCCTTACCTCCTGGACCTTGGCATAAGATGCAAACAACTGATTTGCCACTTCAGGATGGTCAAAGCGGGTAAATCCCTCACCAATACCGTCTTTCATCAATCGTGACAAAGATGGCAAAATTGAAACCGGCGGGTATATTCCCTTTTGTGCAAGGCTTCTGTCCAAAACTATCTGTCCCTCCGTGATGTATCCCGTAAGGTCGGGAATTGGATGTGTTATATCATCATTTGGCATAGTAAGAATTATAAGCTGCGTTACCGAGCCCTGACTTTCTTTTATTATTCCTGCTCGCTCATAAAGTGATGCCAAATCACTGTAAAGATAACCGGGGTATCCCTTTCTTGACGGAATTTCCTGTTTTGATGACGAAACCTCTCGCACGGCTTCGCAATATGATGTTATATCGGTCATAATAACAAGAATATGCATATTATGTTCAAAGGCAAGATACTCTGCTGCGGTCAATGCGCATCTCGGGGTAAGAATCCTTTCTACCACGGGGTCTGACAGGGTATTTACAAACATAACGGTTTTGCCTATTACTCCCGATTTTTCAAATGCCGATATGAATGAATTTGCCACATCATTTTTAACTCCCATTGCCGCAAAAACAATGCCAAACTCCGCGCCCTCTTCTTCTGCTATTCTCGCCTGTGTTGCAATCTGAACTGCTAAGTCATCATGGGGCAAACCATTCCCCGAAAAAATGGGTAATTTTTGGCCTCTTATCAATGTGGCAAGTCCATCTATGGATGATATACCCGTTTGTATAAATGACTGCGGATAGCATCTTGAAACAGGGTTCATCGGTTTGCCGTTTATATCCTCGCTCTTTTGGGGATATATCGTGCCAAGACCATCCGCAGGTTTGCCTATGCCATCAAATCGTCTGCCCAAAATTTCTTTGGAGAGCGGCATTTCAAGTGTCTTGCCCGTCAACTTTGTAACAGTATTTTCAAGGGATACGCCTCGTGTCCCCTCAAAAACCTGAGCAACTGCATAATCACGGGTAAGTTCCACAATTCTTCCCATACGGATATCATCACTGCCGCTTATCTTTATTTCTATAATCTCATCATAAGCAGCATTTTCTACCTTATCAATGACAACCATAGCACCGCTTATGTCACTAAGCCCTAAATATTGCTTATTCATATATCCTCCCCCTAAAACTGTAGCGCATCAATTTCAGTTTTTAGCAAATCAAATTTTTCAAACTCCTCATTTGCGATTTCATACTTCATTTTGATTACCTTTTCAAATATTCCTGATTTTGCAATTAAAGAAACGGGGATACCCTCGTCTGCGACAAGCCTCTTGCACTTAGCAAATAAATAAAGTATTACTTCCAGCATCCTATACTGTTTTTTGATAGGCACATAGGTATCGCTTTTGTGATAGGCATTCTGTTGCAAAAAACCGCTTCGGATAACCCTTGCAATTTCCAAGGTCAGTTTTTGATCCTCAGGCAAAACATCTGCACCAATCAGCTTTACTATATCCATCAATCCGCTTTCTTCCTGGAGAATTTTTATAATGTCCGCGCGCTTTTCATTAAATTCGTTATCAACATTCTTCTGATACCACCCTGCAAGCTCGTTGGGATATTCGCTGTAACTGTTTAGCCAGTTCACAGCAGGGTAGTGTCTTGCATAAGCAAGAGCTTTATCAAGTGCCCAGAAACACCGTATAAATCTTTTTGTATTTTGAGTTACAGGCTCGGAAAAATCGCCACCCTGTGGTGAAACTGCACCGATAATTGAAACCGAACTCTTTTCGCCATTTAAGGTTTCTACCAACCCGGCTCTTTCGTAGAACTCTGCAAGTCTTGACGACAGATATGCAGGAAAGCCCTCCTCTGCAGGCATTTCTTCAAGTCTGCCTGATATTTCACGAAGTGCCTCTGCCCATCTTGAGGTGGAGTCCGCCATTATAGCAACATTATATCCCATATCCCTGTAATATTCGGCTATGGTAATTCCCGTATATATTGACGCCTCACGAGCCGCCACCGGCATATTTGAGGTGTTGGCAATAAGTAATGTACGATTAAGCAGCGGTTGGTTTGATTTGGGGTCAATTAGTCCCGAAAATTCCTCTAATACCTGTGTCATTTCGTTGCCACGCTCGCCACAACCGATATACACTATAATTTCTGCATCCGACCACTTTGCCAATTGGTGCTGGGTCATTGTCTTGCCCGTGCCAAAGCCACCGGGGATGGCTGCTGTTCCACCCTTTGCCAAAGGGAACAATACATCTATTACCCTTTGTCCTGTAATAAGCGGTTCTTCAACTCCACGACGATTTTTAATCGGTCTTGGAACACGAATAGGCCACTTCTGCACGAGTCCAATCTCGTGAATATTCCCCTCGGCGTCCTTTATCTTTGCAATTATATCTTTGCAGGTATAATCACCATCAGGAGCAATCTCTTCAATTATGCCTTTAACATTCGGCGGAACCATAATTTTATTCACAATTAATGATGTTTCACGGGTTTCGGCAATTACTTCACCACCCGAAACCATATCGCCAACACCTGCAACAATCCTGACTGCCCATTTTTTATCCATGTCAATACTGTCCGGCTTGATTCCTCTTGAAATAAAAGCACCTGAAATTTCTTCAATAGTTTTTAATGGCCTTTCAATGCCATCAAATATATTTCCAATCAGCCCCGGCCCCAAAGTAACCGACATAGGCATCCCTGTTGAAAATATCGGCTCACCTGTTTTAAGACCCGAAGTTTCTTCATAAACCTGAATAACAGTGTCTTCCCCATGTATGGCAATAACTTCTCCAACAAGCCTTTGATTTCCCACATACACCATTTCTGTCGTTTGGAGAAAAGGGGCATTTTTTGCAATGCAAATCGGGCCGTTTATTCCGTATATAGAAGTACTTTCTGTATTCATATTCCCTCTCTCCCTCTACTCAATTATAAGACCGCTTTCTTTCACAAACCGAGCCTTTTCTTCTTCAATTCGCTCTTTCAAGGTGCAGTCAATCAAAACACCCTTTTCTTTGCTGGTCAGTATAAAACCGCCAAAAATTTCTTTCGTGGTTTCAACAAATGAAACTCCTTCTGTTTCATTTTTCAGCAGTTCAATATCCTGTTTTGATGCACTGCAAACCATATCCGTCGCTCCAAGTTCTGCCAAAGCGTCATTAAACCATTTTTTCAATGTGCTTTTATATTCATCTGTGGCGGTAAATTTTTTTATCTTCTTTGTTACTTCGTCAAAAACACTTTCAAACATTTTATTTCGCAGCTCAATTAATTCCACCTTGATTTCGTTGCGTCTTTTTGCAATTTCCGCCGAAAGTTCCTCTTCAATCTTGTCGCATTCACGCCTGGTATCCCGTTCATAACTGCTTTGGAGTTCCTTATATTTTTTCTCCAAGGCAAGTTGATTTTCTTGCTGTAACTTTTGTATATATATTCTTCGTTTTTCTTCAGCATCGTTAATTATCGCCTCAGAAAACTTAATCAAATTTCCTTGTGCCATATATATCCTCCATTTCTGCAGACTAAAGTTTTACACCTATCGCCTCTCTTATATACTCTAAAATATAATCATCAGGGCGTTTTGAACCGTGTCTGTCGGGTAATTCCACAATAAGAGGAATACTATTGTTAATCTTTTGTTCTTCAATAAATTCAGGCGCCAGTTTGACAAGCTTTTCAGAAATCAACAATATAGCAATTTCCGGATTTTTAAGAGCTTCTTCATAGGCACGACTGAGTTCTTCCTTGCTGTGAACCACCACTCCATCAACTCCCGCAAGGCGCATTCCTACCTTTGTATCAACATTGTCGCTTATCAAGAAAAATTTCATATTATCCCCATCCTATTGCTTTAAAACAACCAAATATTTATATGACCCCGCTTAACCGATAATCATAAATGAAATAAGCAAGCCATAAAGAGCTATACCCTCTGCAAGAGCAACGAAAATAAGAGATTTACCCATAATCCCGGGGTCCTCTGAAATCGCACCCAATGCCGCTGACGATGCTGCCG
>JAZNAJ010000066.1:0-2803 GCA_045586445.1 Clostridia bacterium
TCTTCCTAAGACCGCTTGGCCTCCGACTTGTTGGGACTTGACATATCGCAAATCGAGGAAACAGAGAACGATGCAGGGCTTGGCAATGGCGGACTTGGAAGGTTGGCTGCGTGCTTTTTGGACTCTCTTTCAACTTTGGAACTGCCTGCCTTTGGTTGCGGAATAAGATATGAGTACGGATTGTTTCGTCAAAAAATTGTAGACGGTTATCAGATTGAAATGCCCGACCCGTGGCTTGAAGCCGGCAACGTCTGGGAGGTCGAGCGCCCAGAGGACAGTGTAGAGGTGCATTATAACGGCAGAATAGAAGAATATTTTGAAGACAATCGTATTAAAATCCGCCACACGGATTATAATACTGTGATTGGCGAACCGTACGATATGCCGATTTCGGGATATGATTCAAAATTGGTAAACACCTTAAGATTGTGGCGGGCAAGGTCGCCACAGGTGATAAATATGGCAGAGTTCAATCGTGGCGATTACGCAATGGCGGTTAAAGACAAAGAGCTTGCCGAGGTTGTTTCGCAGATTTTATATCCTGAGGACAATCATTATGAGGGGAAATTACTCAGACTCAAACAACAGTACTTTTTTGTTTCAGCCACAATTCAATGGATAATTGCAAAACAAACACGCCGGGGGCATGCGCTTTATGACCTTCCAAAGTATGTAACCATTCATATAAACGACACTCACCCCACCCTGGCAATCCCTGAGTTTATGCGAATTATGATGGATGAGGAGGGCTTTGGCTGGGACGAGGCGTGGAACATTGCAGGGCAGATATTTGCATATACCAATCATACAATTATGTGCGAAGCACTTGAAAAATGGCCTGTCGCCATGGTTGAAACTCTGCTGCCGCGAGTGGCAATGATTATCAAAGAAATTGACCGCAGACAGAGGGATTTTCTTGGACAAAAGTTCGGGAGCGATTCGGGGAAAATTAATTATATGTCCGTAATTTCAAACGGAAATGTAAATATGGCGAATTTGTGCCTTACCGCGTGCCATAGTATAAATGGCGTTGCGGCACTTCACACTGATATTTTGAAAAACGAAACTTTTAAGGATTATTACAGTGTATACCCGCAAAAGTTCAAGAATGTAACCAATGGTGTTACCCCAAGAAGATGGCTATTTAAGGCAAACCCCAAATTGGCACAGCTTGTTACCGAGGCAATAGGTGATTCCTGGATAAAAAATGCCGAGGAATTGGAAAAACTGATGCCGTTTGCAGAAGATTCGGCGTTCAAAGAGCGTTTTGCAAAAATCAAGACCGAAAACAAGGTAAGACTTGCGGAATATATAAAGAATGTAAATGGGATAGAGGTATCGCCTGATTCCCTTTTTGATGTGCAGATAAAAAGACTTCACGAGTACAAACGACAGCTTATGAAAGCGATGCACATTATCTACAGATATAAAATGATTACTGAAAACCCAAGTCAGGCAAGTATGTTGCCTGAAACCTTTATATTTGGCGCCAAAGCGGCACCGGGATACCACGCAGCCAAGTTGATTATAAAGCTGATAAACAACATTGCACAGGTGGTAAATACCGATGCAAGGACCAAAGACATATTAAAGGTTGTCTTTATTGAAAATTATAGTGTAACAATCGCTGAAAAAATTGTAGCTGCAGCAAACCTGAGCGAGCAGATTTCGACGGCAAGCAAAGAGGCATCGGGAACAGGCAATATGAAGCTGATGCTAAACGGTGCATTGACCATAGGCACAATGGACGGAGCAAATGTTGAAATTGCCGAAAGAGTGGGGAAAGAGAATATATATATTTTTGGTTTGTTGCCGCAGGAAGTTCTTAATATATACAAGTCGGGAAGTTCAGGAAGTGCCGATGTATATGCCAAAAATATGGTAGTTAAGTCAATAGTGGATACCTTCATTGACGGAACATTCTCAAAGGAAAACCAAAATCTGTTTCAGGATATATATCGCGAATTGGTGTTTGGTAATGGTGGTTTTACTGACCAATATCTGCTTCTTCGTGATTTTGAGGCATATCTTGAAGCAAGCCACAAGGCGGCAAAGGATTTTGTAACCCCGAATGTGTGGAACAAAAAGGCAATTATAAATGTTTCAAAGGCGGGCTTTTTCTCAAGCGATAGGTCCATTATGGATTACAACAGACAAATCTGGGGACTTGAAAAAATTTAATTTGTATAAAAACAAAATGCCGACATATATAAAGTCAGCATTTCAGATGGAATAAAAATGGAAAAACCCATATTCAATTTTGGGTTTTTTCTTTTTTTACAAGTTGTAAAAGGGGATAGCTTTCTTTGGTATTCTCGCTTGTGCTTATATATTCTTCTTCAAGTTGTTGCTGAAGCCTGATTAAACGCTCAATTGCATCGCTTATTCCATTAAAAGCCTTAAAATACTGCTTTTTGTAATTTGACATTTTGCTTTACCTCCCTAAAATAAAAAGTGCGTCAACCGAAGCTGACGCACGAAAAACGCCAAGCTCTGATTTTGTTGTCACACAAGCATACCAATAGGGATATGATAATCAGGCTTGCGTTTTTTCCAAACGCAACCCTATTAGTATTTACTTATGTGACATTTTTAAGTATAACACACTTTTTTTAAAATTGCAAGGGTTGTATGTAAAAAAATGTAAAAATATAAGTGTAAGATTTAAAATGCGGAAAAAAGGAACCGAAAAGGTTGTCATTTTATATCCTTGATTGTTGCCTGCCGGAGCGTAAAAAATGTGCCAGGGACACATTTTTAGCGTAGGATTGCAAAATGCGAGAGCATTTTGGGATGGAGGAAA
>JAZNAJ010000067.1:0-5202 GCA_045586445.1 Clostridia bacterium
AGAGCGACAACTATCAAGCGATTATGAAAGCGATCGCAGCCGCACCGCAGAAGTCCATTGTCATTGACGATGCAACCTATTTGATGGTCAATGAGTTTATGCGGACGGCAAAGCAGACAGGCTACCAAAAATATACCGATATGGCGGTATCGTTTAACCAGCTGATCGAATTTGCGGCAACTTTGCCCGATGACAAGATTGTGTACTTTATGGGGCATAGCGACCAATCGGACGATGGTAGGGAGCATTTCAAGACAATCGGAAAGATGCTTGACAACTATGTGACCGTGGAGGGCAGATTTACCATCGTAATGAAAACCGTGGTGCAGGATGGCAGATACCTTTTCAGCACACAGAACAACGGTCAAGATACGGTCAAGACCCCTATGGGTCTATTTGACAAGCCGTTGATTGAGAATGACCTCAAATTCGTGGACGATGCGATCCGTGAGTATTGGGGTATGAATGGCGAAGGTGATACCGATGGCACATAATAGTTGCTTATGGTACACCGAAGCACAAGCAAAAATCTTCTTTCCAGATGGGCAGGTGCAATGTAAGCTCTGCCCATGTCTAGAAACATATTCAAGAAACCAATGCAGACTGACGGGGGAATACCTCGCAGACACAAGAACCATCGGATATATGTGCCCGTTGAAATTTATTGAAAAACAGGAGGAAAACAGAAATGAAAGTAATTGAAAACTATGAGAACATACAAGCATCCAGCGGTGAATTTGCAAGACCCGATAACGGTGGTTACATTTTGGAGATTGTCGGTGTGACAGATGTCCCACTTGATGCAAACACCGGCAAGGGCAACTATCTGCGGATTGACTATGACATTGCACAGGGCGACTTCAAGGGCTACTACACCAATCAGAATGAGCGTTTCGGCGGTGGTAAGTGGTTTGCCAATGTCATTAAGTCTTACAAAGAAAAGGCTCTGGGTATGTTCAAGCACTTTACCAATTGCGTAGAGGAAAGCAACCCGGGATTTAAGTGGAATTGGCAAGAACAGTCACTTGTTGGTTGCCGTTTCGGTGCAACCTTGCAGGAGGAAGAATATGAAAAGCAGGACGGCAGCATCGGCACTCGGCTGGTTGTCAAGGACATCAAGACCGTCAAGCAGATTATGGATGGCGATTTTAAGGTGCCTACCACGAAGAAGCTGGAACGCTCGGCTGCACCCGTCAGCGACTTTGCCGTGCTGGACGACGACACAAGCGAATTGCCGTTCTGATTAAAAAGGCATTGACATTTTCATCCCCTTATGGTATAATAAAAGAAAAACCGTAAGGGGGATTTTTATGGAAGAACTGTGGAAAGACATACCCGGATATGAGGGTTTGTATCAAGCAAGCAATTTGGGGAGAATACGATCAACACCCGGCAAAACCACATCAAACAAGCGATATGCAAAAAGAGTGTGGTCTTCAAGAATTATAAAACCAAAGGCTTGCAGAGATTTTCGGCAATGCGGTTATCGTGTTGGTCTTTGGAAAGACGGAACGCACAAGGATTATTTGGTTGCAAGGCTTGTCTGTACAACTTGGCACGAAAATTTGATTGATACCAAAATGACCGTAAATCACAAGGACGGAGATCGGTTAAACAACCGCATTGAAAACTTGGAATGGTTAACCCTTGGCGACAATGTAAGACACGCATTTGCAAACAACTTGCAAAAACAAGACAAAACAATTCTTTCCCCGGTTGATGGTGGATTGCCTATTGAGTTTGTTAGTCAAACGGCTGCCGCAAGGTTTTTGGAAAGAAACCACGGATATATAAATTGCTTGCTTGAGAATGGAAGAAAATACGCAACATCCAAAGACGGAACAAAATACACTTATAGTGTAACAAAATCGAGCATTTAACACACACCGCCCTGCTCCATTGTGGGGTGGGGCGGTTGAGTTATGAAACAGGAGGCAAAATGAACACAGCTCTAATGTTTTCGAGCAAAACAGATTTATGGGCAACACCGCAAGATCTGTTTGACAAGTACGATGCAATTTATCACTTTGAAACAGATGTGTGTGCATTGCCCGAAAACGCAAAGTGCAAGCGGTTTTTCACCCCTGAAATGGACGGGTTAAAGCAAGAATGGACGGGTGTTTGTTGGTGCAATCCTCCATACGGCAGACAGATTGGCAAATGGGTTGAAAAGGCTTGCAAATCGTTTGCGACTGTGGTTATGCTCCTGCCTGCACGGACGGACACAAAATGGTTTCACGATTGGTGCTTGCCCTATGGCAAGATCGACTTTTTGCGTGGACGGTTAAAGTTTGGCGGTTGTGATAATTCTGCACCTTTCCCGTCTATGATTGTAGTTTTTGAGGTGAAAGAATGAACTACCGACAAATATACGCCCGAAAAGCGGAATGTGAACGGCGAATAAAAGAGGTATGCCCACAGGCTACACATGAAAGCGGCATCTATTGCTTCACCCGTGTTGACGAGGACGGCTTCAAATTTGCCTATGTGGGGCTCGCTTCCAAAAGTCTTTTAACGAGGCTTGGAGAACATTTGGTAGGCTACCAGCACATCGATCTATCAATCAAGAAACACGGCTTGTACAGCCAAGAAAATCTATACGGCTACAAGGTGGATATTCTTTGCAAATGTCCTGCGGAGGAATGCAACGAGAAAGAGCAATACTACATCAAAAAAGCCGCCGATGCAGGGTATCAGCTAAAAAACAGCACCACAGGAAGCCAAGGCAAAGGCAAAAAAGGATTGGAAAATGGCAGACCTGCCCGCGGTTACTTTGACGGGAAAGAAGCAGGCTATTTGATGGCACGCCGTGAGGTTGCCCATTGGTTTAACCTCCACCTTGCCGTGTCAATGAAAAAGCCGACAAAGAATGCGGAGAAGGCTTTGGCAAAGTTTCAAGAGTTTATCAATCTTGAAGAAGAAAACCCCTAATTTCCTCTTGATTTTTAAGGGCAAATAGGGTATAATACAGACAGGTGGTAACTTGTTTGGCAGAACGGTTACGACCGATTAACTGAATAAGATACTACCTACATAGACCATCGGGAAGAAACAGCTGCCACTGTGGACTCCCGGTGGTTATTGTTTACCGAGGAAAACAACAATGAATTTTGCAAATGAAATAAGAAACCAATTAGACACGCAATATGTTTTTTCGTATTATGGATTACGCCCAAACAGAGCAGGGTTTGTTTGTTGTTTTGCACACAATGAAAAAACTCCCTCAATGAAAGTTTACAAAGGGAATGGTGGCTATCATTGTTTTGGTTGTGGAGCGCACGGAAGCATTATAGACTTTGTAATGCAATATTTTGGGTTGAATTTTCAAGATGCAATCAGTAAAATAAACACAGACTTTTCTCTTGGCTTGCCCATTGGTGAGCGCATTTCCCTCCGTCAGCGGCGAGAGATGGAACGCCGGCAAAGGGAACGGCATGAGGAACGCAACCGGGAACAGAGAGAACGGGAACGGCTGGAGGGTGAATATTGGGCGGCTTTCGATGTTTGGAAAAATTACGACACAAACAAGCGAGAGTATGCCCCAAAATCACCCAACGAGGATTTTTACCCTCTTTTTGTGGAGGCGGTGAAAAATATAGATCGGGCAGCCTACGAACTGTCCGTGGCAGAAATGAGGCTAAAAGACTATGCAAATAACAGACAGTACAATAATCAGCATTGACAAAGAGGCATTGCTAAAAAGAGAAACCCTTTTGTCGCTGCTGGACATACAGGAGCCGGAGGAACGGGCAAGGCTGTCTGCGCTGCTGGAACTTCGGGCAAAAGAAATTGGTCTGCAAAAGGAATTTAAGACCGTCCTGAAAGCCTACATACAAGCCGATGAAGAACTTGCAAAGGAATGGAAACGAGCCAATGCAAGGAAACGGGCAAGAATTGACCTTGACTTTGATGGAAATGGCAGACCGCTTGCAAGTATCAATAATTTCCTGCAAGTCCTTGAAAATGACCCCAAATTCAGCGGCTTAAAGTTTAATCTTTTGACCTACTCGCCGGAGCAAGAGAGAGAAGGCAAGATAGAACGCTGGCTTGACAGCGATGATGCAGAAACGCGGCGATATATAGAGAAAGAATACGGCTTTCATTCTACTCAAAAATGTGACGATGCTTTGCGGATTGTATTTGCAAAAAATCAATACCACCCTATCAGGGATTTAATAGATAGTCTTGAATGGGACGGCGTTGAGAGAATAACTCACTTTCTTTCAAAATGGACAAAATGCGAAGATACTTTATACACACGCGAAGTCAGCCGTTTAATTTTTGCCGGTGGAATTCACAGACTCTATAATCCGGGGTGCAAATTTGACGATATGCCTGTTCTGATTGGCACCAAACAAGGCGAGGGGAAATCAACACTTGTGCGCTGGTTGGCTTTGTCCGATGATTATTTTGCCGAAGTGAATGAGTTTGAAGGACGGCAAGGAGTAGAAGCCTTGCAGGGCGCTTGGATTTGCGAGATATCTGAGCTTCTCGCTATGACTCGAGCAAAGGAACAGGAGGCCGTAAAATCATTTCTCACTCGTTTGAATGACCGTTATCGTATGCCATATGACAAAAGAGTAACCGACCATCCTAGACAATGTTTATTTATAGGCACGACCAATAAAGAGATGTTTCTTTCGGACAAAACAGGAAACCGGCGCTTTTACCCTGTGAAGGTAAGCCAATCAGGCTATGAATTATTTGACCAAAAAGAGGAAATTCAAGCCTATATCCGTCAGTGCTGGGCAGAGGCAAAAGCAAAGTTGAATTCCGAAGAAATGAAGCCATATGCGAACAGAGAATTAATTTCTGTTATTCGAGAGCAACAGACGGCCGCACTTGAAGATGATTATCGTGTGGGCATAATTGAAGATTATTTGGATGGGCGTTCCGAAGTTTGTGTGCTGGAGATTTGGCAAAATGCATTGAAAATGGGGGATTTTTCAAAACCATCAAAAAAGGATAGCAGCGAAATAGCTTTGATTTTGCAATCATTTGACGGATGGAAAAAACAACCAAAAGTAAAACGATTTGCGAACTTTGGCGTACAAAAATGGTGGCGGCGCAAGGGAGAAAACGGCGAAGACGACCTTTTACCTTAGTAAGATGGTTACATGGTTACATAGATGGTTACAAATTTGGTTACATGTAAAAACGCAACTTTTTACTATATATAAACCACACAAAACACACATTTTG
>JAZNAJ010000068.1:0-2044 GCA_045586445.1 Clostridia bacterium
TGGTCTGGTTCAGGAGCCGCAAATGCTTTTTGAATGTTTCGTTTAAGTTGATGATTCATTCTGAAAAGCCCTCCTTGACTAATTCTTCTTTGAGCCATTTCAAGGCTTTTGATAGCCTGCGATAAACGGCAAAGCGGGATAACCCGGTGATTTCGCAGATAGAGGTAATTGGAAGTTCGTTTACATATCGCAAGAATAGCAACTCTTGTTCATCGTTTGGCAGTTTGGAAACGATAGATCTCAACACCAATATATCGATCCATTCTTCCGCTGGGTCAGAAGCTGCTTCGCTTTCAAGTTCCTCAATGCTATCAACAGCCTGTTTGCGAAATTCATCTATGCACAAATTTTTGGCTATTGTGTATAGGTACGGCAACTCTCTTCCATGATCAAAACTTAATCCCTGTCGGTAAAACCGAAGGAAGGTCTCCTGTGTAATATCCTGTGCTAACTGCTTGTCATATAACTTAAAGTAGCAGTAACGGTATATTTTGTCGTATTGTTCTTCAATATCCATGTGCCACAAAACCTCCCTTCATAATGCTTAACGGATTATAACTGCAAAATGTGCGGCTCTGGCCCAATTATCTCCTTGGGACAAAATGCCCCAAGGCTCACTATATACAACATTTTATCAAAGGTCACGGGTTACATTCTAATCTTAATATTCTAAGCGAGAAATTTCCTCTTTAACTTATCGCAAATTTTCCCTTGTGCATGATTTAAGAAAGAGAGAGGCGCAGGAGAAACCACCCCGCAACCTTTTGATACTTTCCGTTCGGATGTTGAAATTTTGCACGACTAAACCACTATCACCATATTCCTCCAATTCGGTCTGATTTTTGAATGCGTTATGGTCAGAAGTTGATAGAGCGTGTGAATTTTATGAAATTTTGGCGCATACATCACTATTTTTTCGCTGCAAAAGGCGCATTAAGCCAATAAGCGAAAAATAGCGGCTCAAATCTCAAAAAGCGGGCCAAAAAGTTCTGAAAAGAGAAACGGACGGGAGCAGTTCGACGCACCCGCCCATTCTTTTTCGGCATTTTGACTATGGCCTTTAACTTTTGAGTACATCAAACGACTTGTTGAGATTTTCCCACTATTGCTCTTTTGCGCAATTTTGACCTGATTTTTGAATGCGTGGTGCTGAGATGTTGAGATTTTACTTGTTCTCTTAACTTAATGCCAATCTCTTCCAGAATTTCCTCAAAAAGTACCCACCCAACGCCAATTTCGGGCAAGGCGTTTCGTGTTTTTGTGTAGGCGTTATGCTGTTGTGTCGCGGCGAAAATTGCGCTCATTTCTGCCGTATTTTCAATGCTTGTTGTAATTGTTTGTAGGCGTTTCACAGTTGCAGACAAATTTGAGGGGCGTTAAGATAGGGTGGCATTTATTTTTCTGAAAATGCCCGTTTTGACCCCCGAAAACAGGGGTTTCAAAAAATAAATGCTGAGGGGGCGGAGGTCACTGACCCCCGCCCCTCTCTTTTTGTCATGCGGCTACGCGGTAGACAAATCCAGCGAAACCTTTTGTTTTCAGATTGCGCTCGTCCTGTCGGTCTGGACGGATTGGGACAGTGTATCGCGCGATTTCTGCCCGTAGCGTTTCGCCGTCTGCATTGGTTTTTCGTAAGAACTCCTTGCAGAGCATGACCGCCATCTTGAAGTTAACTTTGTAAGCATAAACGCCATCTTTCGGTTGACGGACAACGACCTCGCGGCAAACGCGGCTTGCGAAGTTAAACGCGGTCAGACTGGCGTATATCTCCTGTTCCGCAAACGCGTCGGATTTGCCATGCAAATTGACAAGGCCAAGCGTATAATACCAGTCGCGGAAGGCCGTTTCTACACCCCAACGCAGGTGGTAAAGTTCCTTGATGTCCTCCAGCGTGAAAGACGAGGGCAGAGAAGTCGCCACCGTTTCGAACTCGCCGTTGTCAAGCATAAAGCGACAGATACGGAAGCGCATGGGATAGGGCGATGGGAAGTCCCAACGCCCGCGCCGCGTCTTGGAGCCTGTCTTGCTTTTCTTTGGAACTTAC
>JAZNAJ010000069.1:0-1828 GCA_045586445.1 Clostridia bacterium
GCAGAATCCTATGAATATCTGGTTACTGGATGGGACTGCGATGTCTTTGACAATGAGGAAGAGGAAGCCGAAGCCATCCAAAATTACTATGCTGATTGCTATGGTACATGGAGAGAAATTTCTCAAGAAGAATATGAAGAAAACACTTGACAAAACCGCCCCCTTGTGATATAATAAAGATATTAAGGGGGCACCCCCTAACAAAAGAAAGGAATTGATGCTATGCTGAATCTTATCAAGAAACTGCTCCCCAAGACTCCCACTATCGGTCAGATGCGAACCGAACTTGAAATCTGCGGAGTGAAAATGTCTGACAAGGCTTTTGCCACGCTGACCCACAGAGAACTGAAAGCCCTTCTGCGGAAAGCCCGTCGGCTATGGCGAAAGGACAAGGCTGTTGATGAATTCGTCGAGAGCCGTGAGCAGAGGTTCAAGGGCTAATCCCATGGGCGAGGGAAAACTCTCGCCCTTTCGTGCGCGCCCCGCACGAAAGGAATTTTGAATATATACCGCCCCCATGAATTTTTATACAGAATTTTTGTATAAAAATTCATAAAATATTTTTCACAAAACTATTGACAATTCGTATCATGTATGCTATAATATAGACAAGTCAAGGGGGAAGGGCACTGAGAGGGTCGACACTCTCCGCAAGAGCTTGACGAAGCGTGTGTAAAAAGCCCATGCCCCCTTACTTGACTATAATAATACAAAAGAAAGGGTAATAACTATGAATTTCTACTATCTCAATGTCGCCACCTATCATAATGGCACTTGTATCGGACAAGAAATTGGCAATGTGCTACTGGATGATGAACCTATCCCTGAAACCATTGAAGTTACTTGGGACAATTTGAATGAGGTCTACCAAAAATTTCCTCTTTTTTGTACCTTTAATATCTTTAATTTCAAGAGAGGGCGTTTAGTAAGCTTTTTTTCTGACCATCTCTTTCTCCGCAGATACGAATGGGATGTAAAAGAATGGAAACATCCAAACCTTAATATTCGTTTAGAAATCACCTATACCAAATATTCCCCCTCTATTTCTAAGGTGTTGAATTGGCATGACGGAGAAAAAGCATTGGCTTATCTTAAAGAAAGAGGTTGGAAAGAATAAAAATAGGGGGTTGACAAACAGCCCCCGATATGATATAATAAAGACAACAAAAAGAAAGGAAATGATAAAAATGGCTATTAAGAAAAATTGTAAGTCCCATCTGACTAACTATCGCATGGGGAGAGTTTTGTGGATTATCGACAACATTGGGCTGGGTAACAAGATTATTGCAGAGCGTGAATGGACAGATACCTCTGGTAAGGTTGGCATCCGACAACTCACCGACACTGGTGTAATCATTTGCAGAACCAAAGATACTGATGAGGTTGTGACCATGTTTGTAGTTACTATCCCGCAAATTAAGGCTATGTATTTTGGCAAGATTGCCAACTGGGTATACAAAATGGCGGTTCGGAATGAAAAAATTATGAAGGAAAAGAATTATCCTAATTGACAATTTAATAAAAATATGTTATAATATATATAACAAAAGAAAGGAAGGTAAAAAATATGGTTGCACTTTTAGAAGTTTATGTAAATGACAACCTGAATCTTGCCAAGCGATTTTCCGGTCGTCCTGAAGGAAAAAAGGTCTGTCAAATGCTTTTGGACCAGAGCTACGGGGCTGTTGATTTTATGACCAGCTTTATGGAAAGCCTACAGGTCTATACAAAAAATGACATCGACCAGGTCTATGCCAAGTGGGAGGCAGGTTGGCTTCCCCGTTTTAGAGCCGTGATGGATGTTTGTCCCGACTAAAGCGATATGGGG
>JAZNAJ010000070.1:0-8242 GCA_045586445.1 Clostridia bacterium
CCTCCGACTTAACGCGTCTCCCTTTTCGCCGTCCATAACATCGAATGTCTTAACACCGTTTACATCGATTACTGTGACTCTGTGACCGCCTTCGATGTCGGTAACATCGATTGTCGGTGATATGGCAGTTCCGCTTTGCGGATTGTCTGCCTCATCTTCCAACTCATCAACCTTGTTGTTCAACTCGGTATATTTGTTGTTCAACTCAGCAACCGTTCCGTTGAAGCCTGATACGCTACTGTTGATGTTATCAATGTCTTCGATAATACCATCAATGTCAGCGTTTATGTTTTCAAAATTGCCGTTGGTGTTAGCTATGAAATGGTCTACCTTCTGTGTCAGCTCAGAAACTGCAAGGTCTTGTTTTTGGGAGTCACCCCGGAAAAAGTTAAGCTTTCCGAGGTCATACTTGCGTTCAATGTCTGCAGGTGTGCGAACACCCTGCCTGTCCTGTTTGCTCATATCCTTCACCCCTTATTTCCAAGTAATTCTTCCGTCATCATCAATTATAAAATCAAGCTCCTCAAGAATAGTCTTCTTGTCTTCGTAGGAGATATCGTCTCTGTCAAGCAGATAATTGATAATGTCACCGTTATAGCTGTCATCAGAAGGATACTCTTTTCGGAATAGGATGCACTTTGCGCCCTCATCAATGTCAAGGCTCCAAATGTACGCTTTCTTCTTCTCTTTGGCACTTCCGCTGATTGCTTTGCCGTTGCTGTCCTTGTCAGCTCTGATTTCATTAAGCTCTTCCGAATACTCTCTGTACTCCTTGACTCCCTCACCGAACACCTTGCCAACAGTAGCCTTTTCGGGATTATCGAAAGACCATTGATAAGCTTGGTCATCCTCGTCTTCAAATTCAAGCATCGGAATATAATAAGTAGAGTAATCTCCGGGAAGCACACCGTTTTCTTTGTAGTACTCATATTCATCCTGATGCTTAAATGCCCAAGACCACGCACTTTGAGTATCTTCGTCAAGCTCTTTGTAGCCGATGTAACCGATGCCCTCTGACTCAAGGAAAGCATATTTCTCAGGGTTTTTCTCTTTGTAACCTTCCTCATCATAGAGGTAAGATTTAAGAACATTCTTTTGCTCTTTGGAAATATCCAAACCGTTAATGTAATCAGCCTTTTCAGCCTGCGTTGTAAATTCCTTCAAGCCTTCTCTGTATTTCCAATAGTCAGCAATCGGCATATCAGCCTCTGCATATTCCTGAATTTGCTTTTCTTTAAGGGGAGCATAATCCTCATCAAAATATGTACGGGCATTTTCATTTGCATACTGACCGAATACACCTGCCTGAATACGATTCTTGAGGTTATCTTCCACCGGGAAACGAAGGTTGCCGCTGTCGGTGTAAGAGCCTGCAACAGGATGCTCATCACTGAACATACCTAAACCTTGATTTGTCTTTCTTATCTGACCGCCACCCATAGGCAAAGCAAGATAATAAACGGGATTTAACCACTCTTTTGTGAGTGTCTTACGGTTGCCCTCTGAAAAATCTTGCAGAGTGCCTTCAAAAGCTTCCATAATGCCGCCGTAAGGCATTGCGGAGCTTATCGGGATTCTACCACCACCGAGCAAGCCACCGATAAAAGGTACTTCCTCAAGGATGTTGTTTGTCAGGTTAAGAGCAACATCAACGGGTGCAATCTCTTCATCCTCGTCATCATCACCGAAGCCTAAATCTCTCATTAAGTCCTCAATAATTCCTATCGGGTCAAATGCGGCATCTCTACCCGTCAAGGAAGAATAAAGGGCATTATACGCATAAGCACCGAAGAAAGCTGTTGCATAACCTGCGGCAAGTCTTGCTTTTGATTTGTTAGCTATATCCTGCGGAGCATCCTTAAAGAAATAACCGTACTGATTATTAACTTCGAGCTGAAATGCCGTAAAGATTTTAGCAGCAGGACTCTTTGAGTCAAACAGCGTAGGTTGATTACCTCTGCTTCTGTCAGCCATTACATTACCGGCAAATATATCAGCGTTCTTGATAGCTTCACTTTCACTCATACCTCTCGACATATTCTGTATGTACTTTGACCGCCATACTGTCTGTGAGGTGAACCCGTCAATAACATCCATAAGGAAGCCGACACCCTTACCGGTCTTATCCCAAAATGTCTGATATAGGTTTTCTGCTTTCTTGAGTCGGTTTGTTAAGAAGTCTGACTTATCAACCGTTCCGTCATCACGGATAGTTGATACGATTGTTTCACCCATTGCCCTTAATGAGGTTACAGGTGATACCTCTACCCAAGATTGAGTGATAGGGATAAAGTTTGTAAGTGCAGAAGAAACGCTACCTGCAACCATATTACCCGAAACACGGTTAGAAAGATTTGTCATCACAGAGTATATCTTTCGGTTTGTTTTCTGCTCTAAAACTCTGTCGAAGGTGCTTTTCTTACCTGCGAGAGAGTTTGTTGCTGTGTGAAAATCCTGAATAAAATTGTTTAAGGGATTTTTTGCTTCTCTGTACACAAGGTCAACCTGCTCTTGCATTTCGTCAGCATCGTATTCCTCGCTATTGAAAATAGCATCAATCTTTTTCTGTATTCCTTCATCACTGTGAGTGTATCGGATTTGATTTTCAAATGCTCTTCGCTTTTGAATATCCTCAATGTGATAAATCCAATCAAGAGAGCCTTGCACATAGTTATCCAAGCCTTTTGTGAAACTGTAGTCTGTCACATCGGTTTTTCTCTGCTTGTTGAAGCTCTGCCAACTTCTGTTCGGCTCAAACATTTCAGTAAGTCCGGCAATAGATGTGGGTATCTCATTGTTCTGAGTCTTCCAATTAAACAACTTACCGAGGAAGCCTTGCTTATCTTCCGTGAAGTGAGGGAAGTAACCTTTTCTGTAAGGTATTTCTTTCATCCCCTGTTCCGAAAGCACCTTATTTACTCTCTCAAGAAGGACATCGTACAGTTTTCTTGACTCGTCAATAATCTTGTCAACCTTTGCTTCATCAATGTGCTTTTTGTGCTTTTCGTAATACGCTTTTACAACATCTTCCTCAAGTGTTGTTTCGGGATTATGCCTTAACTCACCGAGCATCTGAATATATGTATCTTCCGCTTTGGTAATCTTCATCTCTGCGAATTGTTGCTTAATTCGGTTTGACTCCCTATTAAGCTCTGCTTCGTTATGATTATATTTGCCTTGCAGTTCATCATATATTGCATCAGCCTTCGCAATATCTTTGTTGCCGTTTTCATCTCTGACAATATCACGCAAGTTTCTTCTCAAGGTGTTTACTTCATAGGAAATACCTAACTTCTTATCTACCCAAGTCGATGTATCACCTATAAGCTCTTCCATTTGAGCCTTATAATCCTGCTGTTTTGTCTTGCGTTGAGCAGCTACCTTATAAGCATCAATTTTCTTTTGAGTTTCTGCCTCTAACTGTTTAACCTGTTTGTCATACTCTACATCAAGGTCATACTCACCGTTATCGTGCTTGTCTTCGTAATCTCTGTAGATTGCTTCTCTTACGACAGATTCAACCTCGGATTCGGGATTAAGCACCGTATCAGGCCATTTGCTTACCTTGAGCAAGGTTGATTTAAGCTCCGACCATTTAAAGCCTAAATCGAGAAAATAACCAAGTTCCTGCGAAGCTCTGACACCCTTTTTCAAATGAGTCAGCTCTTTGTACAATTTCAAAGCCTTATCGCCGATAAAGGTATTCTTGTCACCGATTTCCTTTTGAAGCTCTGCTTTTTTCTGCTCGAATTCTTCCTGAAGAATGGCTTTGTCAACTTCTAATCGTGCATTTGCTCGTTTCTTGTACTTTTCAAGAGGAGTCAGTTCCTTCTGTGCTTCCATTTCCTTCTTCAGCTCATCCTTTAAAGCAGCCCTGCTGTCCTTTTCCGTTGCCTTCTGTAACTGCTTTTCTTTATATGAGCTTACTGCTTCAATGATTACATCTGTTGCTTCCTGAATGACATCGTCATCTAACTCTGCCGTTTGAGTTTCTTCCTTTGTCATATTCGCAACTTCAGCCATTTGCAAGAGTTGGTCTGTTGCATTTGTTATAGATGCAGGGAAGAAATTCGGATAAGTGTCCGAAAGTTCCATATAGGCAGTATCAACAGGTATGCCCTCTTTTGAGAAGGTTATCTTACCGAAGTTCCTTCTCCTGAATTGAGCGTAGTCCGTAATATCCCTCTTTATAGTCGGTGATACATTAACCTTGTAACCTCTCAATACCTGCTTAACATTGGCAATCTCTTCGTTTCTTTCAGACCAAGACTTCGCACCGAAGTTTGTTCTGATTTCTTCAAACAATTCAGCTTCGCTTTGATATTCTGATGTACTGTACTTCTGAATGATGTCTTTAATTGCCTTTGTCTCTGCCGTAGTCAAGGAAAGAGCATCCTTGACAGTTTTCGCAATATTGTTCAAGGCTTTTTCATCAATGCTCGTTGTGTCAGGAGAATAAATCGGTGCATCCGTTTCAGGCGGCATATCAGCATCCGTGAAGGTGTTGATATATCCCTTGTCAGCCTCATACATTGCATTTGCTTCCGCTTCCGTCATAGGTGCATAATCATCCTCGTTAACGGTTGGAACATTGCTTTGCGCTGTCGGTGCAACCTTTTCTGTTTTGGAAACGGTTTCCTTGACAGGTGCAAGGTCATCCTTCTCAAGCATTACCTCCTCACCGTACACAGCATAACCGCTGTGCTTTTTTGGTGTAGTGTCCTTTGAAGCAAGAGAGTAGCTTTCTGCTGTGTCGGCATACATACCCTGTGTCGGGTCTATCCAGGCAACATTATCAATGCTTACCGTCTTTTCATATACATTTCCGTCACCTGAATAGCTCGCCGCTTCCATATATGACGGAGAAACGAATACACCCTGTTCTATGGGATAAGAGCTGTAAACGGTTATCTCACCGCTTTCGATAGCTTCCTCTATCATTCCCCTCGTAAGGTCAGGGTTAAACTCCTCACCGTCAGCCCAGTCGCTGTCTTCAAGCGTTTCTGCAAGTGTTTTTATATCCTCGACCTTTCTTATCCAAGTATTGTATGTATTCGGCGCAGGATTTACCTTCTCGATAATTTCAAGCTGTTTCTGCTTGACATTTTCGGTAGAATTGGGTATACTGTTATTAGAAGTAAAACTTGTGGTATCGGCAAGAGAACTGTTTACAGTCACTCCCTGATACGATTCTTGTTTTACTTCATTATTTTTTTCTGAAAACTTAAACGACGAACCGTCAGGCAAAAGAATACGATGAACCGAATATTTATTTCCACGCACATTTACAACAACCGCCATATTCCCACGAATGCCATTTAAAATCACAGGACCGGCAAAAGTTATTGTTTCCTTTTGTCGCAGTTTATGATTACCGTGGTGTCCTATTTCTATTCCCCTTTTAAGGACTTTGGGAATTAAAATCAATGCTGCCTTTTCCGCATTTGTATCAGCGTAATTTATACCATCTTTTATATCGCTCTCTCCGAAATATATTTTCCCAAAATTCTGTCTATCCACCTGATAACCAAATGCTTTTAACTGAGTTATAGCCCACTGACCTGCCTCATATTTATCTTTAAAGGTTTTAGGTGCGGTAGCTTCTCCAACTATATCCATCGAATTTAAAACAGATTGACTGTTTCTTATTTGTTCAGAAATACTTGCTATTTCAGGGTCATACGCTGCCTTCTTTGCCGATGTCCAACTTACCCTATTGTCAGCAAACACAACATCCGTCCTGTCAATATCAGGGCGGGTTTCTTTTCGGGCTTCATCTGTACGCCACTCTCTCATGGCGGCATCTCTTGCCTCGATTTCACCTGCGGTGTTTTCATAGTAGTCCCTTAATTTATCTTCGGGAATACCCATGTCACGCCAGTACTCGGTGTTTGAACCACCTGCGAAACCTTCGATGTCCTGTATAGCGTGCTGTATCTCGTGGATGAGCGTTTTGGTAAGCTTGCTTTTTTCGAGTTTAAGCTTCTTATTTAGAGTAATTTCCTTAAAGACAGGATTATAAGCTCCTCTTTCATCTATATCAGCGAAATGCACATCTATATCCTTCAGCTGTGGGTAAGCCGCAAACAGCTTATCGTGTCTGATGAGGTCTCCTAATGTTTTCGGAGCCTTGCTTACACCCGTAAGGTTTTTTTCGAGTATTCGGAGTTCTTCCCACTCTGCCTCGGTAGCGTTCATATCTACGAAAGCCTTATCGAACAGTTCGGCATATCTCCTTATATCGGGATTTAATGAAAACTTACCCGTGGTGTCGATTTCCATATCTCTGTCACTGATTTCATAACGCCATTTTCCGTCATAACCTCTGAACCAGCCTGTCTGCTGTCTGATTTCTTCGCTTGTAGCCTTGCCTACATCCTCAAGCCTTATAGCCTGTTCTAAAGCTGTAAAGTTATGTGTCTTTGACTTTATTCCGGCCATTGAATACTTTGTTTCCCCGGGAACTGTTGCCTTACTCTCCCTGTAAAGCTCCTCGAAGGTCTTCTTGACCTTCTCCAGCTCCTTAGCTTCCTTGCTCCCGGCAGTAGCCACCTTGCACAGGTACTTGATTTCATCAAAGATTTTCTTGAAAACACCGGGCTTTTCTGCCGAAAGCCTGCTGATGAATTCCCTGTCCGTGAAAAGGTAGTCACCGACTAAGTCAGCCGTCAGCTCCTTTTCAATGTCGGCGTTTTCTATGCCCTCATAAAGCTTCCTTATTTCATCATATCTTGACTGATATTCACCTTTGCTTTCTGCTACAGTCTTTAGCATCGTCTGCAGCTCTGTGTAAAGCTCCGTTCCTTCTAGGATGTGTGTAATTTCGTGACCGACAACAGAGTTCAGAGCCTTAGCTGAATTGACATTGATTTTGATTCCGTCCTTTGTAACAAGTCCGTTAACCGTCTTGCCCTCAATGGCAAAGCCCGACTCCTTCAGCTTCTGATTATCGGTAAAATCAAAAGAGACACCCTTATCTGCTGATATTTTCGCAATCATATCAACAAATTCGTGTGTCCTGTTTGTATTATTAAGGATACCGCTTTCAACAGCCTTTTTAACAGTTTCCTGTTGTTTTGCATCATATTTTGACAAGTCAGCTTCAAAGCTCTGCTTTCGTCTTGACACCTCGTTATAGCTCTCACCAAGTCTGCTGCCTTTAACTAAATCAAAAACATTCTGACCGAGTTTAGTCTTAAGGTCACTTAACCTTGCATCCTCACCAAGGTTCTTGATAACACCTTGAGTCTTCTCGATTCTTGCCTCAATATCAGCAATTTTGTCCTTGAGTTCACTCTGCCGGTCAATCTGCTCGTCTGACTTCTCTCCGTTCTTCATTTTATAGAGAGTGTCATACTCTGCCTGAAGGGTGTCTTTTGCCTTCTTAAGATTTTCGACAACCTCATTGCCGCTTGCAATGTTCTCATCGGATAAATCTTTTGCTTTTTTGTAAGCCTCATACTCCTCACCACCGAGAACACTTTCGATTGTGTCTGTGTCGATGTAGCCTTTGAGCATATCACGAAGCACATTATTACGGATTTTCGACTCATCCTTCTTTGAGATAGTCTTCTTGCCGTCTTCCGTTGCTTCTGCAATGCGGTCTTCAACAACCTTGTCAAACACCTTCTGCTCATCCTCAGTAAGCTCTGTTGCATTTCGGTTTACAATAGCTCTCACTCCGCTTGAAAATCCACCGAGAGCCATACCACCGATAAAGCCTTCAAGGTATTCTTGCCACGCTTCTTTGCTGAAGAGAATGTCCGTAAGGTCTTCTTCTTTGTACAAAGCACTACCGAGGTTACTGAACATACCTGACAGAATTTCTTCTGCACCTTCACCAACCGCATCAACACCCAAAGTTGCGAGTGTTTTAACCACATCATTTGATATTCTCTCAAGAAAAGGCTTTACAAGTATATCGTCAAGTGTTTTTGCCGCTTTCATACCGGGCATTTTGAATTTAATACCACCTGACAGCTTTTCGGTAAGAATTTCAGCACCTGCGGAAACTGCCGCACTCATTGTTGCCTGTTCATAGGTTGCGCCCTGTTTAAGTGCGTTCTCTGCTTCAGCACCAAAGCTTGTAGCACCTGTGGTAAGAAACCACGGTACACCCATAGCACTTAAACCTGCCGTTGCCAATAACTGACCGCCCGATTGAATAAGTGCATCCGATTTATCACCAAGCACGGAAGACTCTTCAACATTGATGTCCGTTGCCTTTTGAAACGGGGTAGTG
>JAZNAJ010000071.1:0-1634 GCA_045586445.1 Clostridia bacterium
CTTATGCTGCAGTCCGTAGTTGGGGAGGGCACACGCGTGCTGATAAGTTTGCCTGCCACCAAGCCCGAAAAGACAGAGTTTCACAGCGGTAAGGTGGAATATGCCGCCAATCCCATGCGCCCGGTGCTGTCGTCCTTTGCCCGTGTTCTGAGCTATAAAAGTTACGGAGCGCCTTATCTTTGAGACGGATAAAGGAGTTGCGAAACGCATAAAATAAAATCAAAAATTTTTGAAAAACCTCTTGACAAACCGCTCCTAATCTGCTATAATTAAGATACAAGGTTGAGGGAAGCGATGGCAAACCCCAATCAATAAATAAAATGAGGTAATTATTATGAATAAGAACATTTATTGCACTCTGGATACTGAAACTGTTGGCGGCATCAACAACCCCACTGGCACTTATAATTTTGGTGCTACCATTCACGATAAGGACGGCAACATCTTTGCTACCTGCTCCCTGCTTGTGATGGAACACTATGACGAAATCGCAAAGGACGATTACGCAAAGAAAAACTTTCCCATCTACGAGGAACGCCTGCGCACTGGCGAAATGTCTGCGGTTGCTACCGAAGCCGAAGCACTGTCCATCATTCGCAATCTGTGCCATTTCTACGGCGTTAAGTATGTGATGGCTTACAACTCTGGCTTTGACTTCTGCCAAACTATCTGCCGTGACCTGCTTGATGAATTCGAGTTCATCGACCTGTATTTGATGGCTTTGCAGACCATCACCCATCAGAAGCATTTTACAAAGTTCTGCCACGAAAACGGCTTTCAGTCCCGAAGCAAAAAGTCCTGTGCTACCTCTGCCGAAGCGGTGTATGCTTACATTACCAACAATCCCGACTACATCGAAGAACACACCGCACTTTCAGACGCACTGATTGAAATGGCAATTTTTGTCAAGTGCTATTCTCTGCACAAGAAGTTTACCAAGAACGCCCATCAGTACGACTGCAAGGGCAAGGAGTTCAACAAGTGCTTCCCTAAGTGGTGAAGCACTTCCAAAAAAAATAAAAAAACTTTTAAAAAACCTATTGACAAACGGCACAAAGTGTGCTATACTAATTACAGAGTTACGGGAGAGCCACTCCCACTCAAATAAAAATTTTATTAAAGGAGTTTGATACCATGAGCAACAAGAAAATGACTAAGCGTGACTACTTCACTGCCATTCTGAGCAAGTACGACCTGACCGCCGATGAAAAGGCTTTCGTCGAGCACGAACTGGAACTTCTGGCAAAGAAGAATTCCAGCGAGAAGAAACCCACTGCCCAGCAGTTGGCAAATGAGGGCATCAAGGAGACTATCCTGCGAGTGCTGAGCGAGAATGGCGGTCTGATGACTGTTTCCGAAATTCTCAAGGCTGACCCCGCTCTCTCTGAGCTGACTAATCAGCGTGTCAGCGCCCTGCTCCGTCAGATGATTGGCACTTCTGTCGAGCGTGTCGAGGATAAGCGCAAGGCTTACTTCAAGGCGGTCTGACCGAAAAAGTCAAGGGGGAAGTCAAATTCCCCCTTGACAAATCCCTTGCAATCTGCTATACTATAATCAGAAAGGACAGGTGATGCAATGAGCAAACAGGTTGAAGCGCTCCGCAAGTTAGGTCTGTCGGACGCAGAGATTGAGCA
>JAZNAJ010000072.1:0-4567 GCA_045586445.1 Clostridia bacterium
TATATCCGTCGAATAGATTTCTGCGGCAATTATTCGGCTTTCGTAGACCAAAACGCCCAGATAGACCCTGGAATCACCAGAGTGAATATGGTTTTGCAGCTGATAAGTGTACCTGACGACCCGCTTGCCACGAAAGTTATCCAGGTCAAACCCTGATTTTTTCTGTACGGCATTGTAGGTTTCGAAAACCGCATCAAATTCGTAAGGGATTGTCAGGTGTGTAATCTCGACAGGTGATGGATTTACTTGCCAGCCCAGGTTTGTTACATATTCAACCACCATACGATTATTGGCATTATCCAAGGAAAAAACACCGTAAATCGTAACAATTATCAAAGCCGCAAAGACAAGTACCCCATATAAATACCGATGTTTGCGGAGCATATTTTTCATAGTTCAGCCCCCTACGGAAAAATTTTTACTTATGTAATATATGCACAATCCTGAATAAAAATACTTTGGTTTTGGAGGTGATGTCCGTTGCGTCTTGACAGATTCTTGGCAGAATGCGGCTTTGGCAGCCGAAGTGATGTGAAAAAATTAATAAAATCAGGCGCGGTTAAAGTTGACACCGCGGATAAGCTGCGCCCCGAAACCGTTATAGACCCGCAAACCGCAAAGGTCTGGGTAAACGGCAAGGCAGCCGTCTACCGCAAGTTTATCTACCTTATGCTTAACAAACCCGCAGGGTATGTGTCGGCGACCTGGGACAAAAAACTGCCAACCGTTATAGACCTTCTCCCCGAGGAATACCGACATTTTGAGCCATCCCCAGTGGGCAGGCTGGATATTGACACCGAGGGTTTGCTGCTTTTGACCAACGACGGCGAGCTTAATCACAAATTGCTTTCACCCAAGTACCATGTTCCAAAAACATATCTGGCTCAGCTTGAACAGGCTCCTGATGCTTCTGATATTGACGCCTTTGAAAGGGGTATCGACCTGGGCGATTTTGTTACACTTCCCGCCAAACTTGACATTTTGTCCGTCACGCCGCCATATACGGCAGAGGTTACAATCTGCGAAGGGAAGTTCCATCAGGTAAAGAGAATGTTTGAGGCAAGAAACAACAAGGTAACCTACCTTAAGCGAATAAAAATGAAAGACCTGTGCCTTGACAAGGACCTTGACATTGGCGAAATCAGGGAGCTCACCACTCAGGAAATCGATGCGTTAAAGCCCTGATACTTTCGCCACAAGAGAGGAGAATTTGAAATGATAAAAAGTTTTATACCACGAGTTGCAGTTGCCAACGACCTTTCAGGTTTTGGCAGAGTATCACTGACCGAGGCGTGTCCCATCCTCTCGGCAATGGGGGTGGAGGCTTGCCCGCTGCCGACCGCAGTGCTTTCGACACATACATACAAATTTCTTGACTATACATTTTGCGATATGACCGACGAAATGGAAAAAATCCTCGACCATTGGCGGGCTCTTGACATACAATTTGACGGGGTTTGCACAGGATATATGGGAAGTTCCAGACAAATCGGGATTATGACAGATTTTATTAAAGAAAAGAAAAAAGAAAACAGTATAATCGTTATCGACCCGGTTCTTGGGGACAACGATTTGTCCGATGTGGGAACAGTGTACTATGACCGTATGAACGACCTTTTGGTTGGAATGAAGAATTTTGTCCGCCTTGCAGACGCAATAACCCCAAATCTTACCGAAGCGTGCCTGCTCCTTGACGAGGATTATCCCAAAGGATACCTTTGCCATGACGAAATATATTCCATTGCAAAAAGGCTTGCAAATTTGGGCCCAAAAAAGGTGGCAATAACCAGCGTAATGACCGACGAACAGCATATGTGCGTGGCGGTTTATGACCAAGCCGAGGATTATTTCAGGCTTCTTGATTGCGGATATATTGACAGACCGTTCCACGGCACAGGGGATATCTTTGCCGCAGTTCTGACAGGTGGATTGGTGAACAAAATGACAATGGCAGAGGCATCGCAAAAAGCGGTTGATTTTATAAAACTGGCAATTGCCGAAACAATGAAGCACCCCGAAATGCAGATAGAATATGGGGTAGTTTTTGAAAAAGTGCTGAAAACTCTGTAGAATAAAGCAACGAAAATACTGTAGGTTTTAAAGTTCTTTTGTATGTATACAAAAAATCTCCCGTATCATTAATATATCGGGAGATTTTTAATTATACTAACCTTTTTTTTATTGCTCCTTTTACCTTTCTTACACATGCCTCTAAAAAAAGTCTGTTTCTGCGAAAGGGCAAAGCAAACATGGTGTACATCTTTTGCTTTTGGTCGCCGCATGGTATGTCCCGGTTATCCCGTCGCACCCTGGCAACAACACCTATAATCCAGCTTTCCTCAACGCCGTATTCCTTTTTAAACTGGTTATCTCCGCAAAGGATATAGCCTTTTTTGTTTTTGCCGACAATTCTGTGGATAACAAACTGTCCGTCAGGGCGTCGATAAAATATTATATCGCCTCGGCCAAGAGGTTTTTCTTTGGTGCGGATTATCACACTGTCAAAGCCTTGACGAATAAGCGGCAACATACTTACCCCTTTGGGCATAAACTTAACCTCGCCGCCATTTTTCAGTTTCTCCTCTATAATAGGAAGAATGTGTTCCAGGTTTACCTCAGCAAAAGGCTTTTCAGGGTTACTCATCAAGAAGTTTCGCCTCGCGCATTTTTTGTGCAAAAGCTTTTACATCTGCCATTGCGGTTTCTTCTGATACATCATATTCCTCAAGCAATGCCTCAACCAGCTTTGCCTCGGTGGTTTCTTCAGCCAGCTTTCCCCAAAGGAACGCGCCCGTTTCATTAAGGCTAATCATAGCATTAAAGTCCACTGATGCATCGCCTACAGGCACAACAATATATTGCCCGGCAACCGACCGTATCATATAGTTTTCTTTTATCTTCATAACCTCTTTATCCTTTCATTTTGTTGTATGCGGTCATCACCGCATCTTCACTCATATTACAGCCCATAAGATAAACAGGCTTAAATTTAAGAACCCTGTCCAAAATATCAAGAAGGCTGGCCATCCGTTTTTGGTTCTTGGGGCGTATGGTTTGGTTAAGTATGCGAAAAACCGCATCGTTCACATTCATCCTGTCAATAGAATTTTCTGCAGCCTGCTCCAAAAAACAAATCCCCTGAAGCGGAACTCCCACATTTTTGTTCTTGTTGGTCTTGCCGCTCCACGGCGTTCCATAAACCAAAACTGTTCCGTCAACAATGCGGATAACCGGCTTGTCGTCGTTGATTATATAAGCCTTGTCCTCGCCAAAATGCTTTACCCAAAGACCCGTATGTGTGGACTTTCCCGTTCCGCTGGGCGCCGAAAACAAGTACGCCTTGCCCTCATAAGCCACCGCTGACGCATGAAGCATAAACCCGTCAAAATCCAAAAGCTTTTCGCAAAATGCCGCACCTGTCCACATATACTCACATTCAGGCTGGGTTAAATGGGCAAGTTCCTTGAACCTTGACTCCATATCGTCGCAATCCGGGGCAACAATAATCTCAGGGTACCCCTCAAAGTCGCACAGATACCCTTCGGATTGTCTGTCCACTATTCCACCACTGTGGATTATCATTCCGGTTTTAACGCCGGCAATCATATATTTATTTTTTTTGTAATCGCCGTAGAAAATATTATTTTGTGTCATTCTCTTCTACTACAAATGCAGGAACAATAATCTTACTTCCCTCACAGCCATACAGGCGCTCTATTTTTGCAGCAAATCCATCCAGCGTAACATCAGGAACAAGAACCGAAACATCACCATAGCTGCCGCCATCCAACTTTACCATTTTGCCGCCGCGTACAATAAGTCTGCCGCTGAGCTCACAGTTTGTCAAAGTGATTGACGAATCACCCACGCCATCACCAAGGATAATCATTTTATCGGTCTTAAGGTCGCTAAGCTGTCCTGCGGGGATTCTTATCATCATATTTCCGTCTTCAGGAATTTCGTCGCTGAGCTCATCAATATAATACTTTACAAGTCTGTCCATAACAACCGCAAACTCTGCGCGCGAAATATTGTTAAGAGGATTGATATAGCCGTTGCTTCCTGCAACATAACCGCTTGAAACAATAGCAGCAACACCCTTTCTTGCCCAATCTGCAATCTTGTCTGCATCCTTAAAATCCTTCAACGCGCTGTCCGACAAAGTAACATTGGTCGCCAATCCAAAAACTCTTGTCAAAACAAGAAATGCTTCCTGACGAGTGATGGGATCGTTGGGGTTAAGCTTGTTGTCAGAGCCTGTAAATGCACCCATTGCAACTGCTTTTGCCATTGAGGAATAGAACCAGTCTTCCTGCTTAACATCTGTGAAAGCCGAAATGTCAGCTTCCTTGGTTGCACCGAATGCACGCACCATAATAGTAGCCATCTCGGCTCTTGTCATATTGTCGGATGCCTTTATATACCCATTTGAGCCTGTCAAAAGTCCGTTTTCAACTGCCGCATTAAGTGCTGCGGTTGACCAATCGTCGGGCATATCCTTGAAATCCGCCGCCATTACAGTTGCGGACAAAACACACATAATCGCCAAAATCAATGCTATAATCTT
>JAZNAJ010000073.1:0-2575 GCA_045586445.1 Clostridia bacterium
GGCTGCGTGGATAGTGATAGATATGTTTAATATCTCGTTTGTTGAACATGGTATAGATTCGCTTGTCGTGATTTTAGATAAGGCAATTACACTTGCTATTGGTGCTGAACTTATAAAAATGCTTTGCAAGCACACCCCTGAGACAATTATTGAGGTTTTAGCGTTTGCCCTTGCCCGACAGTTGATAGTAGGACATACTGCTCCTTGGGAAAATTTTATTACAGTTGCGGCTATTGCGATACTTTTTGTTGTCAGAAGGTTTTTGCTTAACCGTCATGATTTGGTAGAAACCCCCGATGGACTTGTGGAGATTGATGATAATGAGAAGACAGAATAAATTTTGGCCTAATCCGGTATGAGCCATCGCCAAAACAGACTGCATCTAAACCTTATGTCCCTTATATTGCGGTTACAAGGCGACCGCAGCAATATAAATTTATTTCGGAATGTGTAATATGTTGTTTTGCAACGAGAAAAAGGAGAAAAAACTTTATGGTAAAAGAAATTACGGAAGGTGCTCTTTTGATAATCAAAAAGATGCAACAAAATGAAATTACAGAAAGTGCTGTGTATAAAAAAATAGCGCAATTTGCAAAAGGGGAGGAAAACAGAAGGGTTTTACTTCGCATTTCGGAAGAAGAAAAAGCACATGCCGAAATATGGAAAGAATACACGGGTATAGAGATGCAACCCAACAAATTCAAGGTGTTTAAATATGGACTTATTGCACGCGTACTTGGCTTTACATTTGCGGTTAAGCTTATGGAGTCCGGCGAAGAAAATGCACAAAAGGAATACGAGCTGCTTGCCAAAGAGGTTGAGGAATGTGTAGCCATAAAAGCACAGGAAGAAGAACACGAGGAAGCCCTTCTTAATATGCTTGACGAAGAAAGATTGCAGTATGTGGGCAGTATGGTTCTTGGTATGAATGATGCTTTGGTTGAGCTAACCGGCTCGTTGGCAGGGTTTACCTTTGCAATGCAGAATACAAGACTGATAGCCTTGTCGGGACTTATTATTGGAATTTCTGCTACTTTTTCTATGGCGTCCAGTGAGTTTTTGGCGGCAAGAAGCGAGGGCAAAAGCGATGCGATGAAATCCTGCTTATATACAGGTGTTGCATATTTGATAACAGTTGTTTTGTTGATTGCACCATATCTCATTTTGGATAAATCTCAATTTATGCTTGCGCTCTTGTTTATGATTCTTACAGTAATTTTGATTATTGCCGGTTTTACATATTACATATCGGTAGCACAAGGCCATAAGTTCCGCCCACGGTTTTTAGAAATGACAGCCATCAGCGTGTCTGTTGCAGTGTTGTCCTTCTTTGTTGGTATTGCGGCAAAGTATTTCTTAGGCGTGGAAATCTGATTTACTGCAGGGGCATCTAAATCCTGCATCCCTTAAAGGATGCAAGCATGACAAAAGAGGTGGAAAATAAAGTTGAGCACAAATAATATAAAAAAAATAACGCTTTCTGCTGTGTTTCTTGCAATAGGTATGGTATTGCCTTTTTTGACAGGTCAAATAAAAGAGATAGGCGACACATTACTTCCAATGCATATTCCTGTTATGTTATACGGACTTATATGTGGTGGTACATACGGTTTTGTTGTAGGATTAGTTTTACCTTTTTTAAGGGCTGTAACGGTAGGAATGCCACCTATTTATCCCAATGCGGTGTGGATGGCGGCAGAGCTTGCCACATACGGAATCGTAATCGGGTTTTTGCATTTCAGATTTTACAAAAAGCAGGTCTGGTGGCTATATTGTTGCCTTGTTGCATCTATGATAATCGGACGCATTGCCTGGGGCATATCAAAGGCAATTTTGCTGGGCGTAACAGGAAAGGCTTTTACCATTCAGGCATTTATAGCAGGAGGGATTGTAGATTCTCTTCCGGGAATTATCTTGCAACTCATTCTTTTACCAATAATAGCAAAATTTTTAGAAAGATTGAGTGAAAAATGACACAAGAAATATTATTTCCTTATGGTGGATATCCACTTGATCAGAATGTATATCAGGCAGTAAAGGGAATGACCGCTGCTGAAGCAACAGTTAAACAAGATGGCGTTATTATTATTATGATTGCATCTTTATCGGATGGTATCGGTGGCGACCATTTCTATCATCAGCTTGCAGATGAAGAGGATATAAATAAGACAATGGATATATTTTTGGGACGCACGCGTAATGAAACAGTTCCTGACTAATGGCAGTCGCAGATTATGATCAGAATTCTTATGCGGGCAAAAGTAATTTATATTTCGGAGATAGATGACAGCGTGGTAGAAAAAATGCATATGATTCCGGTCCATTCAATTGATGAAGCAATCAAAAAGGCAAAAGAGATTTTGGGTAAAACAGATGTTACCATAACTGCTATACCGGAGGGCATATCAGTAGTTGTACATAAATAAAATGATTTGCATCTGCAAAATTGTGAAGATTTATAGAAATGGTCATGGATAATTTAAATTAAAAATAAGGAGACTAAACAATGCGACTTAATATTGTATTGGTGGAGCCTGAAATCCCCGCAAATACCGGAAATATTTCAAGAACCTGT
>JAZNAJ010000074.1:0-1895 GCA_045586445.1 Clostridia bacterium
ACCGCTGTAGCCTATCATTTTTTGGTTGGTTGTGTTGACAATAGCATCAACCTGCATTTTCGTTATGTCCTGACGGATTATCTGAAGGGGCATTTATTTCACCTCAAATTGGTTGGATTTATGATTTAATTATATGGTTGAGTAGCGTTGTTGTCAATGATAGAAGAAAAAATACGGTTTTGAGTACATATATTAGGACTTGATGTGGTGGATGGGCGGTTTGATATTGCAATTGCAGCGGGGAAAAGAGTATAATATGAGCGAAACTAAATGCTTGAGGGTGGTTGTATTTTATGCCTGACCTTAATGATTTTTATGCTTTTAAAATGACCTCTTCCGGCGGTGGTTCAGGTAGTGGAAGAAACACCAACACAGGTGGCGGTAACGGCGGCGGAACGGGTTGTGCCACTGCTTTGATTGTGTTAGCGATTATCGGTTGGTTGTTGTGTCTGATAGGAAAGTAACGAAAGAAGGTATCTGTTGTGATTTCAAAAATGAACGCTGATATAAAGATCAACATAATTCGTACCGACCGAAAAACTCTCTCCATACAACTCAAGCACGGCGAAATCATCGCCCGTGCACCTTTGCGTACGAAGGACAAAGAGATTTACAACTTCATTGACTCCAAAAAGTCGTGGATTGAAAAGAACCTTGCCAAAATAGAGGAATGTGAAAAAGCAATCAGTGAGATTCAACCCTTCACACTGGAAGAGATAAACGCACTTGCCGAAAAAGCGAAGCAGATTATTCCTGAACGAGTGAGATATTACGCTCCGAAAATCGGCGTTACTTATAACAGAATCACTATCCGCTGTCAGCATACCCGTTGGGGTAGTTGTTCGTATAAGGGTAACTTGAATTTTAACTGCCTGTTGGCTCTGTTTCCACTTGAGGTCATTGACAGCGTTGTTGTCCATGAGCTCTGCCACAGAAAGCATATGAACCATTCACCGCAGTTTTATGCTGAGATTGAAAAGGTATTTCCGGAGTATAAGAAGTGGCATAAGTGGCTCAGTGATAACGGTGGGGTGTATATGGGGAGGTTACCCAAGTAATTTAGCAATTAATAATATACAAAACCGTTCAAATCTTGAGTAGAGGTTGAACGGTTTTATCTTTTTTGAGGTTTTTGTGTTACTTTTTACATTTTTCGACACTTTATATTTAAATAGGTTGTTTTTTGTTATGAGGAAACGCAATAGTTTGATAAAATTCTAAATAATTCTGCATAAAACCACAAAGAACCTTGATGTTTGCAGCGCTTTATGTTATTATTAACAAGTAAATTTTTTCTTGTGAAAGTAGGGATCTCATAGTGGGAAATAACATTGAACGCTGGTACTCAATGAAAGAAATATGTGACCATCTTGGTGTTAGCAGAGATACAATTATGACTTGGATTGAAAAGTACGATTTGCCCGCAACCCAAATAGGTCGTCTTTGGAAATTCAAAATTAGTGAAGTTGATAACTGGATGAAATCCAGGCAAGGATAATTACATATTATTTTATTAAGAACATATTTTGGTAAGGAGAAATAATATGTGGTGCAAAAAATGTAATCGTGAAACAGATGATAAAATTTGTTCTATTTGTGATACAGTGACCGAGGAAGATATTCCTTATGAACTGCACTGGTGCGAAGAATGTAAGATACCTCTTATCAAGGCTGTTAATGGCATAGACCGAGATACTTGCCCTCTTTGCGGAGAGAAGGTTTCGTACCTTGTTGCAGATATTAGACCTGTATTTCCGGAAGAACGATTGCTTTTAGAAATTCTTTCGGACAAACCGCTTGCTTATATCAATAAAAGTGTATGGGCTTCAAATAATCGCTATTATATAGATGGCAAACCCGTTGTTGTTACGGCTGCAAGTCGGAGGCCAAGCGGT
>JAZNAJ010000075.1:0-4619 GCA_045586445.1 Clostridia bacterium
TGTCTTGCAGGTGCTGTATGTGGTGACCACTGCTCGCCTATCTCGGATACAACAATTATGTCATCCGCAGGTGCAAAGTGCGACCATATCAACCATGTTTCAACTCAGCTTCCCTATGCAATTACTGTTGCTGCAGTATCCTTTGTTTCATACATAATCACAGGATACATCAAGGATTGGCGAATTGCACTTCCAATTGCTTGTGTTTTGATGCTTGCAACAATACTTATCATTGATGCAGTAGGTTCAAAGAAATCAGCAAAGGCTTAGTTTTAAAAAACCAAAAAAGTTTATTAACAAAACCGCCCTCTTAATCGTTAACCGGTTAAGAGGGCGGTTTAAATATTTTAATTTTCTTCATTTTCCTCTACCGTGGCTATTGTCGCCGCATAAACCCTTGCTGCTCCGGCTTTTTTTAATGCCCGCGCACATTCAATTATTGTTGACCTGGTTGTGCAAACATCGTCAAGCAACAACACCGTCTTGCCATTTACATTGGCAGAGCTTATTACTTCCAGACTTCCTTTCATATTTTCAAGTCTTTCTTTAAAGCCCAGCTCGCTTTGTTTTTTGGTATCTCTGATGGAATGCAGGATGCCTTTTTCAAAAGGTATCTTGGTAATTCTGGAAAATTCTTTTGCCAGAAGTTCCACTTGGTCAAAACCTTGTTTTTTGTTATGCGGAGGTGCTCCACAAACAAAATCAAATGATATATCCTTGTATTCATAATTTATTCTGGTATTGATACATTCTGCGAATGTTTTGGAATAGCTGCTATATCCCTTTTCTTTATATCTTATAACAGACCTTCGCACGATATCATTATATATAAAAACAGATGTAATCCTGTCAAAATATTTGGGGCTGTGATTAAGGCAAAAATAACAAATCTGCTTTTTGCCAAACCCCAAAATCGGCTTACCGCACTTTTCGCAGCACACACTGTCTTCACAAAAGTCTATGTATTTGCCACAAGTGCCGCATGTGCGGATTTTGCAATTAGGTTCCAGCATCCTTTGGCAAAACACACACTTAGGAGGGAAGATGATATTTTTTATGATTTCAAAAATTTGTGTTATCCCAATGATTTCCACCCCCATCCTGTGATAATTATATCATTAAGGTTTGCCCTTTTCAATATCCTTTGTATAATTTTTTGAAATCTTTAATCTTGACTAATTCAGTAATTTGGTGTATAATGAGATAAATTAAATATGTAGGGGAGCTCGGTTACCCGGGCTGAGAGGAAGTTTGGCTTCGACCCTTAAACCTGATTTGGATAATGCCAACGGAGGGACTTTGATTGTATGATTTTTAAAAGCATATCCATCCGGATATGCTTTTTCTTCTGTCAATATGGTATTTTACAAACATCAAATTCAAAACAAGAAAGGATTGTACAAAATGACAAAAACAAAAAAACTGACAGAAATGGCTGTCATAATTGCTCTGGCGGTTGTATGCAGCTTTATAAAGGTGTGGGAGATGCCACAGGGCGGCTCGGTGGCGCTTACAATGGTGCCGCTTCTCTTCTTTGCACAAAAGAGGGGTGTGGTGTCGGGGTGCATTGCAGGTGGAATTTACGGATTACTTTCCGCCGCAATTGCAGGGGTTATATACCATCCCGCATCTATTTTTCTGGATTATATATTTGCCTTTGGCGCATTAGGCATTGCCGGAATTTTCAAAAGCCTTAATCTGAAAAAAATTGTGTTGGGAACACTCTTGGGGGTTGCAGGCAGATTTCTCTTCTCGCTAATCAGTGGTGCTGTCCTTTTTGGGAGCTACGCCCCCGAAGGACAAAATCCTTGGGTATATTCTCTTGTATATCAAAGTACATATATGATTCCTGAACTGCTTATTTCTTCGCTTGCGCTGATTTTCGTATACACAAAGGCACACAAATTGTATGAACTTTAACTGATTTTTGTCAGGTTGCATATTTAATTTAAAAGAGGGGTGTTCTACACCCCTCTTTTGCACCTTTTTAAGCCTTCTTCTACTTCTTTGTTGTCAGTTTTTTCAAGAAGCCTTTCATATTGCTCCGCCGCCAAGGCGAGTTCGCCCATATTTTCAAGTGCCGCAGCATACATCATAAGGCTCACCTTGTCGTCGGGTTCTTTTTCAATCGCCTTCTTTAAAAAATCTATCGCCCTTTCACTTTGTCCAATCTTTATATAACAGTCCGCTATATATTGCAATAATAACGGAGTTTCATACTTGTCCTTAAGCATTAAATAAAGGGATAGTGCCTCATTGTACTCGCAACTGTTATACTTTTCAAAGGCTGTCAGGATTATCTTGTCAACATCAACCGCGCCCTCGACTTTGCAAATGGCATCATGATATGTGCATTCCACAACCATAGCTTTCTGGGAACTACCGCTCATTAACTCTGATAAACGCTCTGCACTGATGGTATTTTCTTTGATGGTAGCATTGTTGTTTGCTATATATCCAATCTGTCCGCAATCACCATACACAGCAATTGCATTTGGGTCTTTAGGGTTCTCCGGTTCCTTTACCAGATTTACATATTCGCCTTCGCACAAACGCCTTGTGTTCGGAAAATATGCAAAACCCGTTATTGTAACAAAAACATCAAAGTTTTTTGTATCCATATTACTCACCCATACTCTCGGCACGATTCAATGCTTCGTCAATGCTGCCGCAGAAGTTTTCGGGCTTAACGAGGTCATAAAGTCCCGACTTTTTCATCGCCCTCATCGGCTGGTTATTTACATGAGAGAATATCACAGTAATACCACCCTTATTCAATTTTTCAACAAGTTCTTTAAGAGCCTTTATCGCATCTGCGTCAATTGATGGTACACTGCGCATCCTGAATATAATGCACTTTGTATATTCTTTTGGAGAAATCTCGCTTAGCTGACCCACCGCCGCAAAAAACATCGGTCCGCAAATTTCATAAACCCTGATATGCTTTGACACCTGACGAAGTTCTAATGTTTCTGCATTTGATTCGTCTTTTATATATTTCCAGCCCGTTACCGAGGTTTCATCGCTGAGGCGTTTCATAAACATCACACAAGCAAGGATTATTCCCACCTCAATTGCAATAACCAAATCAAATATAACGGTAAGTGCAAAGGTTGTTACAAGAACAAGTATATCGCTTTTAGGCGATGTCTTTGTAAGATAAACAAACTGACGCCATTGACACATATTGTAAGCAACACTTATAAGTATCGCCGCAATTGCCGGCATAGGTATATATGACGCATAGGGCATCAAAACCGCCAGAACCAGCAGCAATACAAGGGAATGTACTATGGCCGAAATTGGCGTTCTGCCACCATTTTTAATGTTTGCCGCAGTTCTTGCGATTGCCCCTGTTGCAGGGATACCTCCAAACAAGGCTGAGGCAATATTCCCAAGGCCTTGTGCCGAAAGTTCGGTGTTGGAACGATGTTTCTTGCCAACCATTCCGTCTGCCACAACGCACGAAAGCAGCGACTCAATCCCCGCCAAGATAGCAATGGTAATTGCGTCAGGAAACACCTCGATAATTGCGGACAAACTAAGTGCAGGAAGTGTAAGCGACGGAATCGACCTTTCGACCGAATATAAGTCGCCTATGGTATTTACATTCATATTAAAGCCTTGCACCATGGCAATGCCAACCGCAACCGCAATGAGCGATGCGGGAATTTTGTCATATATCTTGGGCCAGATCGCAAGCACCAAAAGACAAACCAATCCTACAACTATAGCTTCAATGTTAATGGTCGATGCGTTTTGTGCAAACGCCATAAGTTTTTCGATAGTTTCAATGGGTGCCTCACCATTTAAATAGCTCACCCCAAAGAAATCCTTGAGTTGCCCTGCCACCAAGGTTACAGCGATACCTGCGGTGAAGCCGGTAGTAATTGTGAATGGTATAAACTTGATTAGATTTCCAAGTTTAAATGCACCCATAACAACAAGTATAATACCCGCCATAATGGTTGCAAGAGCCATCCCCTCAAGTCCGTATCTTGCAACTATTCCCGCAACGATTGTTGCAAAAGCCGCTGTAGGGCCCGAAATCTGAACACTGCTTCCACCAAATGCCGCAGTAACCAAGCCTGCAACCACCGCGGTATATATACCCATTTCAGGGCTGACACCCGATGCAATAGCAAGCGCAATCGAAAGAGGAAGCGCAATAATGGCAACAATTATGCCGGCAATGATGTCCTTGGTCAATTGCTTACCATCGTAATCCTTCAAATCTGTCAGTAACATTGGATAAAAATTTTTCATATGTAAAAATCCTTTCTTGATTCAGCATAAAGGAAGGCACTCCCCGACCCATTTGGGCTGATTAGTGCCTTTTTGTATTAGAATAAACCGGGGATATTAAGTCCGCCGGTAAGCTTGCTCATTTCATCAGCAGAGCTTTCGTCAGCTTTGCGCATACCTTCATTTACTGCCGCTATAATAAGGTCTTGCAGCATTTCAACATCATCAGGGTCAACAACTTCGGGTTTAATATTTATTTCCTGTATTTCCTTTTTGCCGTTTATTTTAACACTTACAGCGCCACCGCCTGCGGATGCTTCATAAACTTTTTCTTCCATTTCTTCTTGCATTTTCATCATTTGTTCCTGCATTTT
>JAZNAJ010000076.1:0-3244 GCA_045586445.1 Clostridia bacterium
GGGGTGGGCATTACTTTTGGTACAATCCTTGTATTTTTAATTTCCTTTGTGCTGGCATTCAGCCTTATTGTAAATCCCATCAAGTTTATGACCGTTTCGGACAACGAAACCATCAAAGAAAATGAGGAACTCAAAAAGGAAATCCAAACCTTGAATGACGAGATTGACCATCTTAACGCATCGGTTGACAAATACCAGGCATCTGCGTCGGCACCTGCGATTGTGGTTACCCCCGATCCGGTCTCAACGCAAAGCGAAACCACCGAAACCCAAAAACCGACAGACAGTGCAAGTACCAATTCTTCAAACGGTGCAGGCACATCACCAAGCGACACAACCACCGATGGCAGCAACCAAAATAGCGACTTCGCACCCGAAACCGTTACAGGCACCGATGAGGAAACCCCCGAGGATGTTGAAGCACCTATCACGGTTATTGATATTTCGGAATAACATCCCAATTTGCCAATATTATATACGGAGGGAAATATTATGTCTATAAAGTACAAAAGAGTAATGCTTAAAATCAGTGGCGAGGCATTGGCAGGCGACAAAGGCTTTGGCCTTGATACCGCTACCATCGGCACAATTGCTTCAAAAATAAAGGAATGCGCAGAACTTGGCTGCGAGATAGCCGTTGTTGTCGGTGGCGGCAACTTCTGGCGCGGCAGAACAGGTGAGGGAATGGACCGCACCCGTGCAGACCATATGGGTATGCTGGCAACGGTTATCAACGCCCTTGCACTTCTTGATGCTTTGGAACAACAAGGCGTTGCGGCTCGTGTACAAACGGCTATTGAAATGCGACAGATGGCAGAGCCTTACATAAGGCTTAAGGCAATGCGCCATCTTGACAAGGGCAGGGTTGTTATTTTCGCTTGCGGAACAGGCAATCCGTTCTTCTCGACAGATACAGCGGCGGCACTTCGCGCGGCAGAAATTGATGCAGAAATCATTCTCCTTGCCAAAAAGGTTGACGCAGTATACGACAGCGACCCGCACATCAATCCCAATGCGGTGAAGTTTGACGCCCTCAGTTATATAGATGTTTTAAACCGAGGCCTCGGCGTTATGGACTCTACGGCAACATCACTTTGTATGGATAACAATATTCCGATTTTGGTATTCGGCCTGGATGACCCCGAAAATATAAAAAGAGCGGTTATGGGCGAGGAAATCGGCACTATAGTAAAATAATTAAACGGAAAGGTAAGAGGAAATAATTATGAAAAATGCAGAATCAAGAATGGACAAAGCGATAGCGGCTCTTGAAAACGATTTGGCAACAATTCGTGCAGGCAGAGCAAACCCCGCAATACTGGATAAAGTTATGGTGGAATATTATGGCGTACCCACACCAATTCAGCAGGTGGGCACAGTTGCTGTTCCCGAAGCAAGAACAATCACAATCCAGCCTTGGGACGCATCAATCCTTGGGGATATTGAAAAAGGCATTTTGAAGTCGGATATCGGCATAACTCCCAACAACGACGGCAAAATGATAAGACTCAACTTCCCACCCCTTACCGAGGAAAGAAGAAAAGATCTTGTAAAGGGTATTTCAAAGCGCGGTGAAGAATGTAAGGTTGCAATCCGCAATATCCGTCGTGATGCAATCGAAGGCTTTAAAAAGCAGAAGAAGGACGGCGAAATCACCGAGGACGGTCTTAAAGAACTTGAAACAAAAATCCAAAAGCTTACCGACAAGTTTGTGGCATCTGTTGACAGTATAATAAGTGCCAAGGAAAAAGAAATCTTAGAGGTATAACCTATGTTCTTCAAAAAAAGGAAGGCTGCTTCGCAGCTTGATATGAATAACATTCCTCAGCATATAGGTATCATAATGGACGGCAACGGCAGATGGGCGACAAAACGGGGCCTTCCCCGAAGCGCAGGCCATCGTATGGGTGCCGAAACCTTAAAAAAGATAGTTGTTTACTGCAATAAGATAGGTGTCAAAAGTGTTACGGCGTACGCATTTTCAACCGAGAACTGGAACCGCCCCCAAAAAGAAGTCGACGCACTTATGGAACTTCTTTATATGTATTTACAACAGGTGGAGGAACAGTTTGGCGGCACCAATGTAATCCTCAGGGTTATCGGCGACCGCACCCCGCTCTCGGACAAAATCAAAGAGGCAATTGTCTACGCCGAGAACTATACCAAAAACAACACAGGTCTTATCCTTAATGTTGCGCTCAATTACGGTGGCAGGGCCGAAATCCTGGAAGCAACCAAAGCCGCAGCAAAAGCGGTGGCGGCGGGCACGATTGCGGCAGATGACATCACCGAGGACTATCTTTCGGGACTTATGTACACCAGGGATGTGCCGGAGCTTGATTTAATCATTCGCCCCAGCGGTGAATTGAGATTATCCAACTTCTTGTTATGGCAGGCAGCTTATGCAGAATTTTGGTTTGACTCAATCAACTGGCCGGACTTCTCGGAAAAAGATATGGAGAGGGCGATAATTGCCTACCAGGCAAGAAACCGCAGATTTGGAAAGGTGTAATTTATGGGGCGGATGTCAAAATCCGCCCATTTTTTAGATAGGAGGTCTTGTTATAGTGAAAACTCGAATTTTAACAGGTCTGGTGCTTGTGCCGATATTGGTTGCAGTTTTGCTGTCAAATGTATATATCATTTCGTCAGCGGTTGCAATAATTTCGGTTATGGCACTTTATGAATTTTTTAAAGCAACAGGACTTTGCCATCACAAGGCCCTTTGTGTTTGGGGCTATGCGGCAGGGGTTTTGGTTGCCCTTAATTCATACATACCAAGCAAGTTTTATTTTTTGATTTTTTATCTGTTTATGCTGTGGATATTCAGGATTATGCTTAAGTATCACAAAGAATTGTCTGTTGCCGATGCGGCACTAAGTTTGTTTTCGATATGCTATATCCCGCTGTTTTTATCTTGCATTATCGCAATAAAGCAGCTTGAATTTGGTGCTTTTTATCTGTGGATTGTATTTATCGGTTCGTTTGCAACCGACACCTTTGCGTATTTTACAGGTGTATGCCTTGGCAAGCACAAGCTCTGCCCCGAAATAAGCCCCAAAAAGACAATTGAAGGCTCAATCGGCGGGACAGTTGGCTGCGTGGCAATTCTGCTTCTTTATGGTTTGCTGATGGATAGGGCTTTTGGAATAGCAGTAAACTATATAAGCCTTGCAATTTTAAGCATTTTGATTTCATTTATCTCGCAAATCGGCGACCTGACCGCGTCAATCATCAAACGCAA
>JAZNAJ010000077.1:0-9582 GCA_045586445.1 Clostridia bacterium
GGGCGGGCGGCTCAAAATGAAAGAGGGGTTGCCCCCTCTTTTTTTTATTCTTCGGGTTCTTCGATACTGTCGAGTTCCCACAGAGCTCTTTCTAGATACTCATTGACTTTTTCAAGAGTTTTGATTTTTCTCTCGATTTCATCCCACTCAGTGCAAGCCTTGTGATGTTCGGCATATATTGCATCGCATTCAGCCTGTGTATAAGCTTCCATCGGAGCGGCTTCCATATCATCAACTTTTTTGGAGATTGCTTTAACAACATCTTCCATAAGGTTGAATTTTTCGGTTAAGCGAGCGATTTCAAGGTTGTTGTTTTCCATTTCAGTTTTAAGTGTGTTTGTTGTTGTCATTTTCTAATACCTCTCTTTTTTGGTGTTACTCTCTCTTGAGTACATACTTATTTTACCATAGATTTAGCTGTTTGTCAACACTTTTTTTAAAAAAAATTTGATAATTTTGGGACTTCAATTCAACGGTGCCGGGTGTTTCATTTTGCCGAAAAATTGCTTTAGCACTTTAACTCGCTAAAGTTTGGGGTCAAAACGGACTTTAACGCTTTACTGCGGTAAAGCTAAAAAAAATTTGGGTTTAGCAGTAAGCTAAACCCATTGTTCTCCAATTCAGAATTGAGATTTGATTGTGTGCTCTGCCGATTGCCAGAGCCTCTTTTTTGGTTGATACTCTAAACGAATAATCAATATAAAAAATTCCGTTGCTAAACCATACACCGCAATTACCGCTGCAAGCTCTGATTGCCTTCATTGCTTCGTTGATGTCGCTTGTTTCGATGCCGTGTGTTGCAACTTGCCAGCCGCTTTTATAGGTGATAGTTTTACCATTTTTCAGAGTTAAACCGTCATTGTTATTAAGCTTTTTAAGTGTTCTAATGTTAATCATTTTGTTGTACCTCTCTCTCTTTGATGTATTCATTATATCACACATTTATTGATTTGTCAACGCTTTTTTTAAATTTTTTTAAAAAATTTTTTTTCAAAAAACTATTGACAATTTGCCAAAAGTGTGGTAAAATGTTATTGTGGAAGTGCGGCGTGTTTGATTGACCGAACGAATGTTCGGGCGACTGCAAATTTTAGGATACCGAACATTTGTTCACTTTTGGATTTTTCTCGAACAAATGTTCGGTTTGCGTTTTTTGTTTCCTATGTGGAGGTTGGGGGTGGGCGGTGGGGTGAACCGAACAAATGTTCGGTGGGGCAAGAAAAAATCTTGAGGTTTAATTCCTCAAGATTTTTTCAAGAGGTGGATTTATTGCCCGACGGTCTGCGGCAGGACTTACCTTATTTTTGCCCCCGCTTCGGTCTGCGGACTTATCACCGCCTCTTGATTACATACTTATTATAGCACACATTTATTGACTTGTCAACCCCTTTTTTAAATTTTTTTTAAAAATTTTAGGATTTTTTTATCGAACAAATGTTCGCCTCGATTTGCAATTTTTTTTACTTTAGCGCTTTAACTCGCTAAAGTCTGGGGGCGGAACGCCCGTGTTCGGAGAACATTTGTTCGGGTATCCGCAAACAAAAAAGAGGAAGTCATTCTTCCTCTTGGTAGATGTTTTCTGTTGGTATTCCTCGCTCACCGCAGTAAATCTCTGCATCTCGGTAAGTTGTAAATTCCGCATAATCGGAGCAGTTGTCTGTGTCTACAATAAAAAGTCTGTCGGGTGTGTTTCTGTTGGTGTCGCATTCCTCGGAGTAGGGAACGCATTCGCAGTTTGTTTTCTTTTCGCAGTTGTCACAAATCATTTTGATTACCTCTTTCTTTATTTATCTTAATGTCATTATACTATATTTTTGGAGGTTTGTCAACACTTTTTTTAAAAATTTTTTAAAAAGTTTTTTTAAAAAAAGTGTTGACAAACGCTTTCTTTTGTGCTATAATAAAATGGGGTGCCGTCTTATTAAAGCGAACAAATATTCGGCAGAGGGAGAACAAAAAAAGAAAAGCCTTTCGGCTTTTCTTATTTAAGGTTGATGATTGTCAGATAACCGATTGTGTCAACCTTTGCAACTTCTCTCTTGGCGAAGTTTGTGCCTTTGATGTTGAAGGCAAGATTTTCGCAAGTTGATGAGTCTGTGAGCGTGCCGTTGTTGTCATAGATTTCAACATTCTGTGCAGGGTGGATTTCGTTGCGGAGTGTTTCGATTACTGTCATAGGTGATTACCTCTCTTTCATTTGTTGTATTCATTATAGCACATTGATTGCGGTTTGTCAATAGGTTTTTTAAAAAAATTTTTAAAAATCATAACTTTGAATAACAACCTCATCATCTGATGTTTCAAACACTTCAAGCACATTGTTGCCGTTGTGTGTTCTGTCAAAGTTGAGAATTTCAAGCACGATGTTCGCATCTTCGGGGAGCGTGTCAAGTTTTTCCTTTAATTCTTTAACCGTCATTGTTCATCATCTCTCTTTCATTAGCTCTCTACGGCTCACCAACGAGGGCGAATGCCGTAGAGGTCTTTATAGAGGTCGGAATATAAATCCCAATCACCCTCATCAGCGGCTCTCTGGATAGCTTCCCAAGCCGAGCGTTCCCACTCATCTCGCTGCAATTCCTCTTTGATAAGTGCGATTGTTTCGGGGTTGCAGAGAACGAAGTTTACGCCGTAGTAGTTGATAGTTGTTGTCATAGTGATTACCTCTCTTTCATTGTCTTAATTATAGCATACTTTCCGCAGTTTGTCAATACTCTTTTTAAATTTTTTTTATTTTTTTTCGGGAGTTTTTTACCGAACAAATGTTCGACTCTTGGTTGAATTTTTTTTCGCTTTAACGCTTTAAAGTGTGAAATTTGGGGTCGGGTCGCCCGTGTTCGGAAACAAAAAAGTTTCCTTGCTTTTAGCAAGGAAACCATTCGCAGCCTATTTTTCTTTGAAGCTGAGGATTTTCAAGTTTGGGAAGATAAGCCGTTGCTTCTTTTTTTGTTTTGAAGTATGTGGGAAAATATTTGCCGTTTTTGTCGATAACTCTGAATTTCATTTTGTTTACCTCTCTCGTCTGTTTTATTGTGTCTTTATTATAGCATACATTGTTTCGTTTGTCAAGCGTTTTTCTGAAAAAAGTTGAAAAATTTTTCAACTTTTTTTCAGCCGCCGAACGCCAAGCCAAGCACCATTAAGATAGCCATTCCGCCCATCATTCCGCCAAAATGTTTGTCAAAAAACTCTACGATTTTCATAATTTGATTACCTCTCTTTCATTTGTTGTACTCATTATAGCATACATTTATTGATTTGTCAATAGGTTTTTTAAAAATTTTTTTGATTTTTTTTGGGATTTTTTTTGGGATTTTTTTTACCGCACAAATGTTCGGTGTTTTGTCAAAAAAATTGCTTTAACGCTTTAACTCGCTAAAGTTTGGGGTCGGGGCGACCCCTCACGGTGAACAAATGTTCGTCCGCCCGCAAACAAAAAAGCAGGGGCTATTGCCCCCACCCTTTAATCTGCATAACTGATATCAACAACATTCCAAAAGAGTGGACTCAAATCATTGTCCTTGTATGCTTTGCTGATGCTCTCGCCTGTGATTACTCTTCTGCATTTGCAGTATTTGTGTTCAACTGTAAGTGTATACATTTTTGATGACCTCTTTCTTTATTTATCTTAATGTCATTATAGCAAATTTTGATTAACTTGTCAATAGTTTTTTACAAAAAAAAAATAAAAAAATTTTTTGTAAAAAACTATTGACAAACCGTTTCTTTTATGCTATAATAAAATGGGAGGCTGTCTTTTTTAGCGAACAAATGTTCGCTTTAACACTTTAAATCGTTAAAGCGTTTGCTCCAAAAAAAGAAGCCGATTACTCGGCTTCGTAGAGTTCCTGTGCGACCTCTTGGAGAAGTGCTTCAAAGTCCTCTGTGATGATTTCGTCAACCTGAATAAATTCGTACATTGTGATTACCTCTCTTTCATTTGTTGTACTTATTATAACAGATAGTTATTTATTTGTCAATAGGTTTTTTAAAAATTTTTTTAAAAATTTTAGGATTTTTTTCAACTGTGCCGTGTGTTTCATTTTACTAATTTTTTTCGCTTTAGTGCTTTAAAGTGCTAAAATTTGGGGTCGCTTCGACCCTTACGGAGAACAAATGTTCGATTAAGTGTAAAACAAAAAAGTGTTGAGTTACTCAACACTTTTTTTTATTTCAGAGTCTTTGAACTCTTTTTCTTTATCTAATTGCAAAGCCTTGCAAAGCTCATCTAATTCTTTTTCGCCTTGTTCACCGTTCAGCAGAACAGTCCAAGCACAACTATAATCATCGGTAGTATCACCATAGAAATCAATAAAAGTAATGTTTTCAAAGACCATTTCAGCGTTTATTTCAAGATTGTTAATTTTTACCATTTTTCTTACCTCTTCCATTTTTAAAGATATTTGCAATCGTTCTTGATTACATTAGTTATTATAGCAGATAACAATTCATTTGTCAAGAGGGTTTTTGAAAAAAAATTAAAAATTTTTGGGAAGTTGTCCACGGCTCCGAGTGTTTCATTTTACTTAAAAAATTTACTTTAGCCCTTTAAAGTGTGAAAATTCGGAGCCAAACATTCGTTCACGGGAACAAATGTTCGGCTGTCTTTTAGATAAAAGAAAAAAGAGCCTTTCGGCTCTTTTTTAATTTTCGAGAACGGGAGCTTCGGCTTCGCAGATGCCGTTTTCAAAATAGCAATCAAAGTTGCCAGCAGGCAAAGAAGTTCTTTTGTTGCCGTCAACCGTAACGGTTTCGGGGCGATTGTAAACGATTGAGAAAACCTCACCGTCTGAATATTTGCTAATAGTGATTATGTCATAATCAAGATTGTCAAGGCTCTCAAGAACCTCATTAATTTTCATACCTTTAAACATTGTCATCAAATCCTTCCGTAAGTGGTTTTTGTGTTCCTTACAAGTATTATTATAATGCATAATCACTTAAAAGTCAAGCCTTTTTTTAAAAAAAAATAATATTTTTTGGGATTGTTTTCAACTGCTCCGGGTGTTTCATTTTGCTAAAAAAATTGCTTTAACGCTTTAACTCATTAAAGTTTGGGGGTCGCTCGGCTTTGTCGAGCGTCGCAAAAGAAAAAAAGCCTTTCGGCTCTTTTTTTAATCTTCAAGAATTGACTTTGCAAAATCAATTGCTTCGTCTAAGAAGAAAATTCTTTTGTATTTATTATTAACAAATTTGTATAAGCCAAGTCTGTCGATGTCGGCGTATTCGCTTTCGCCTCTGTTGTAACGCTCTTCAAATTCTTCAAGGTCGCTTTCTTCTGTTACAAGAATATAGGTTGCTTCATCAAGTCTTTCTGTTGTGTAGCCGCAATCTCCGATAAGTTTTGCCATAGTATTTTACCTCTTTCTGTCTTTGATTTTTGGAAGGTATTATTCCCTCCTGACAAGTATTATTATATACTAAAACGATAGTAAAGTCAAGCCTTTTGTAAAAAAAAATAATATTTTTTTTTAAAAAAAAGTATTGACTTTTCTTTTGATTTGTGATACAATTAAATGGGGTGCTGTTCGTGCGATGCGGGCAACGCCAATGAGTAGAGTAATAGGGTATCAAGACTATTGTATCACATTATCAAGTAAATGTCAATACTTTTTTTTAAATTTTTTTCTTTTTTATTTTTTAAAAAAGTATTGACATTTAAGCCGTTATTTAGTATAATAGTCTTGCGGGGTGAGGAAGAAGGCGTTCCTCGTTAGTGTCGGTAGAAACTCCTGACAGCCGCCGAAAGCAGTCCTCTGTTGTGTATGACAATCTGCACCCTTTGGCTCGGTGGGACAACCGAGCCTTTGCTTTATCCCTGTAACGCTTTAATGCGTTAAAGCGTTGTATCGTTTAGTGCTTTAACGCATTAAAGCGTTGGTGGTGAACAAATGTTCTCTTTAGTGCTTTAGTGCGTTAAAGCGCCCTTTCCGCAGTTATCCTTGCCGAACATTTGTTCACTCTCTCTCTTGGTTGAATGGGAGGGCGAGGGGTGAACAAATGTTCGGCAAGGAGCTTAACGCTTTAAAGCACTAAAGCGTACAAATGTTCGGACTTTAACACTTTACTACACTAAAGCGTTCGGCTTGCTTTATCGCTTTAATGTGCTAAAGTGTTTCGGTCTACTTTAACGCTTTAATGTGTTAAAGTGGTTCGGCGAGTTAGAGGAATTTAGCACTGTACCACTTTAACTCGCTAAAGCGTAGAAAAATACTTTAGCGCTTTACTGTACTAAAGTTTGGGCTCTGGCGAGCCCATTCGACGAGAGACGAACATTTGTTTGGCTTAAAAAAAAACAAAACCTTAGCCGAATAAATGTTCGTTTTTTTTAAACACATTCTTCATCGAACAAATGTTTGATGAAGAAAACAAAAAGTATTTTTTTAAAAAATAATAATCAGTTTTATTATAACACTTTTATCTTAAGTTGTCAAGCGTTTTTTTGAAATTTTTTTTCGTCATTTTGCACAAAACAAATGTTCGGCGAGGCGCCTGAACATTTGTTCACTACGCTTTAGCGCTTTAACTCACTAAAGTGGGCGCTTCATCGCAGTAACGCTTTAACTCGCTAAAGTGTTGCGCTTTATCACTTTAATGCACTAAAGTGGACGCTTCAGCGCTTTAATGTGCTAAAGCGAGCGCTTTACCGTAGTAGCGCTTTAACGCGCTAAAGTAGTGAAGCGGATTTTGGGATACTTTAGCGCTTTACCTCGCTAAAGCGTTCCTCGAACAAATGTTCGGCGTTGCCTCACCTCACTGAAATACGGTCGCTCACTGTCGCGAGCGACCGTGCGAAATAAGAATGGCAGGATGAAATGATAAGAAAATGCGTGTCTAAGTATGTGTATGTGTGCATATGAACAGGAGTTCCTTGTCGGGGGTGAGCAAGAGCTCGCGCAGGGCGTGTCTCAGCGATTGGACAATAGACTTCCTGACAAGCGTTCAGATAAAAACACGCTCTAGTTTCATCAGAGAGAGTTGCATATAGAGTTCCTCATATGGGGGGTGTATTTTAGGAAAAATATTTTCTCGTTCACTAAATAGTTTATTATCAGGACAATACAATCTTGAAATCCATTCTCAATTTCGGAATACGGTAAAAAATATCTTTTCCTCTCGTCCCACGATTCGCTTTAAAAATTTCTATATCCTATTTTTGTTTCGGTCTGACGATCTTCAGAACCGCCCGCGCGCAAAATAAAAACGCAGAAGATTATTCATCTTCCGCGTTTTCTTCGTCTACTTTTTTTGTTACACACATAAACCATTTTCCATCGACAAAAGTGGTGTAATATTCCATTTCATCTCCTGTGCTAATGCCAAATTTATTTCTCAGATGAGCCGGAACAACAATACGACCAGCAGCGTCAACTTTATATGGGCTGTGCTCAGGGATTAATTCTGCACCCTGAATCCAAGTGCTTTGAGACATATTAATTCTTCCTTTCTAAATCAACATGTTTTAATCTAATGTTAATTTTTTTAATTTTTTTTGATAATCCAATAAAAGGTAGAGTTATATAATATCCAATATTATGTAACCACCATTCAATATACATTCCTGGAAAAGTGCGATTCATATCTTCTTTTGGATTATTTGTATATTCAGAAATCATCATATGCATTTTTTTTATTGACCAAATATTATAACTATTTTCAAAATGCATTTCATTTTCCTCCAATCATCTTTTGGACCTCTACTTCTCGGATATGATGCGGCAAAGGTGGTAAAACTAATATTAAATCATAAAATTTTTGTAAATCATTAATTTCTCGATCCAGTTCAAATTCTGTAATTGCGGCCTCGAAAAAATATCTTTCAACCTTTTGGTTTTGGTTGCGCAATTCATCAACAATCAATGCGGCTGTGCCCGATTCGCCGATCTCTATGATGGCAATATTACGTTCGGAAGTTATCATCATTATCTCCTTCTGGCAAAAAATAACTTAAAACTCCCTCTAATGCCGATGCCGCAACAAAAATCGGTGCGCCAAGAGTAAGAATCAAAAACACAATAACTAAATCTGCGCCTTTTAAATCTTTACATTGCGGCGTGTATTGCGCCAATATTAAACAAACTGAAATAAACCAAATTATTCCCAAGCACATTTCCACGTCCACACTCCTTCCATCGGTTGAAATACGACAACTCCAGGAACCATATGCGATCCGTAGCTTTCTGGGTTCGCACCATTAACGAATGTTTGACATCCTATAATTTTATGTGATTCATACAAAGAAAAATCCATAATCTGCATAATTCCTGTTTTTGACTCTTCATTCGGTAAAACTTCGAGTAATAAATGTCCGGGATAATACTCACCATCATAAGCAACATTATTCTCAAAATTGCGGAGTCCTAATATTACATCTTCTAATCCATCATTTTCTTGATTTAAATTAGACATTAAACCTGAATAGGTATTTTTTAATACCTTCCATAGGATAAAATTAAGTGCCATTGACAGCACTAATAATACACTTAAGATTGCGATTATAATTCCCATAATCTATTCTCCTTAACTTTTTTCTTTACAATATTATTGTCAATTTTATAAACCTATATGCATATAATCTAGTAACATATTTTTAGGAAAAAAATATATATGGATAATTCTAATAATATTGACACCGGATATCTGAAAATATCTGCAACAACAGACAACGGATATACTCCAATCCCAGGTGCACGTATAGAAATATCTTCAACCGGAGATCCCGAACGTATTCTGGAAGTAATCGAAACCGACTCCAGCGGACAAAGTCAGGCAGTTGCCCTTGATGCACCACCCTTAGAATACAGTATGGAGCCATCTGACAACCAGCCCTATTCCGAATACAATATTCGTGTAACTGCCCCTAATTACGATGAACAAATCATCTCAGGTATACAAATACTATCCGGAGAAACAGGCATACAATCCGTTAATTTGTTATTATCACCTGAAAACCAAAACATTTTTAATCCTATTGTAATTGGCGGTCATACACTTTGGGAATACTATCCTCCCAAAATAGCTGAAGCCGAAATAAAACCAATGAACGAAACCGGCGAAATCGTACTGCGCCGTGTCGTAGTCCCTGAAACGATAGTTGTTCACGATGGAGTTCCATCCGACCCTACTGCAACAAATTACTATGTTCCATACGCAGAATACATAAAAAATGTTGCATGCTGCGAAATATATTCAACCTGGCCTGAAGCAACCATACAGGCTAATGTTCTTGCAATAATGTCATTTACCTTAAATCGCGTATATACAGAATGGTACAGAAATCGTGGCTATAATTTTACAATCACATCTTCCACCGCCTACGACCAAAAATGGATTAACGGTCGTAATTACTTTGAACCAATCTCTAGAATTGTAGATGAAATATTTACCAACTACATTTCTAAGCCTAATATAAAACAGCCAATCCTTACTCAATATTGTGATGGCAGACAGGTAAGCTGCCCAAACTGGTTAAGTCAATGGGGCAGCAAATATTTAGGCGACCAGAACTACTCAACCATTGAAATCCTTAGATATTATTATGGCGATAAAGTCGGAGGCCAAGCGGTCTTAGGAAGACAATAG
>JAZNAJ010000078.1:0-2498 GCA_045586445.1 Clostridia bacterium
CCTTAATTATAGCATACATTTTTGGATTTGTCAATAGGTTTTTTAAAAAATGTGGAGAAAATTATTTTGTTTTCTCCACATTGGCAAAGCCTTTGTAGGCGTAGTGTTCTTCCCATTCGTAGCGGTTTCCGCAATGCTCACAGAAGCCAATCACATTGGCTACGATGTTGCCGGACTCGTCCGCTTCGATGTTGTAAAAAGACTTGCTTTCAAGAGTGCCACCGCAAGTGGGGCAAGTAGGCTCATTAGTGTTAATCATCATTGTTTTGTACCTCTTTCGTTTTTCTTTATTATAGCACATCTTGGGGTTGTTGTCAAGCCCTTTTTAGTAGGGCTTGGCAACTTTTTTTGCTTCCTTGGGGTCAATCTTTACACCAACAAAGCGGTCATTCTGCTGATAGGCTTCTTCGTATTTGCTGATGAAATGCGCTCTCATTCGGCTTTCGCAAGCGATTGTTGCAGGCAGGTTGTGGCAGGGTTCGCACATCATCACTTCAATTCTGACTTTGCCCTTTGCGAGCTTTTCGTATTCGCTGACCTCTTCCTGAAATCTTCTCATAGGACATTCAGCCGTACCGATTTTGCTTGCGTACAGAATACCAGTTTCCACATAGTACACATGAAGCAGATAGCAAGCGGAAGTTTCGACCTTACTAACTTTCCAATCAATGTACTGTTTTGTGTAGTTGGGTCTGCCTTGCTTTACCTTGAAAATCACCTTGTCTGCTTCGACCATTGTAAACTTGCGCATCCAAGGCTGATACTGGTTTGCCTTGTAGGTATCACGGACGATGACCCAGGCTCTGTGAATGTGGCTCTTGCTCATGCCGTTGTTTACTCGTCTGTTGTACTCATTAACCATTCCGGTAAAAATCTTCTCATTCATTGTTATCATTTCCTTTCGTGTTCCCTTTGATGAATTAAGTATAACACGGAAATGCGATTTTGTCAAGTGTTATTTTGGGATTTTTGAAAAATATTTTTTTGTGCAAATTGCCTATTGACAAATTGCTGGGGGTCTGGTATAATAGAAATTTCGCGCCGGGCACCCGTGGGCGGCGCGCCGAAAAAGCAAAATGAAAAAACGCCTTAAAAGTAAGGCGTTTCGATTTCCAGTATCTCAGTTTGAATGAGTGCAAAACGGGCGGTAAACCGACATCCGCACCCACAGATGTAATCATCCTTTTTGTCTTTGCGGTTGCTCGTTGAGTCCAGATAAACCAGTTCGGGTTGGGCAGTACTTCCGCAATTGGGGCATCTGATGCGAGGGTCATTCATTTGCTGTTGCCACTCTCGTGCAATTTCTTGTGCGGTTTTCATTCTTCATCACCCCAGTTCTTTTTTTCTCTCTTGTAGGCACCCTTGCCTTTCTTGTTCTCAACCACAGAGCCACGCTTGCGGAAGTGGAGATACTGTTGAAGTTCCTCTCCCTCTTTCTTGAACATTCTGCGGTCAACTTTCTTGGTTTTCTTCTTAGCCATTTGATTTACCTCTTTCTTTCTTTTGTAATTAAATTATACCATAACTTTTTGTATTTGTCAATACCTAAATGAAAAATAATTCTCTGTGTCTTTCATTATTCTTGACAATTTTCTTTTCCAGTTTGGGAGGAATTTGGGACTTGCCACCCATTCGGCAAACTCGATAGGCTTGGTCAACTGTTGCCATGAAAGCAGTAACCACATAATCTCGATGCAGGTTCTTCACGATGAGAATGCCGCTTGAAGTCAAGCAGTATCTTTTCTGTTCTTCAACTACTGGAACTTCCACAACGATTTTAGTAAAGCCGAGAACTTCTTCCAGTGCTTGCAGGCGGTCTGCTCTTTCATACATTGCATGGTAACTAAGTGTCATTTTTATCATTTCCTTTCCTTTTTTGTATCTTAATTATAACATGGGTTGGGGGTTTTGTCAACCCCCAATTTCAAAATTCTTCTAAAAAATGTATTGGCTGATGTTTCGGACGAAATGCAGACATTCCTTTTTCATACAGTTCATCAAACAGATGTTTGGGAACAATAAACCATTCCGTTCCTTTGATGCGAGTACCGCCCCATTCAGTCAGATTTACTCGGCACTCTTTTTCCATTTCAGTATTACCCGCACATGAACTGCGCATTATTGCTTTTGGATTATAACTAAAATAGGCTCTGCGTCTTGTGCGAAGATTAGCTTGACGGTCGGAGAAACCTACTTTAACGAGGTATTCTCCATCACATTTATTCATTATTAAGTACAGCATTTTTATTACCTCTCTTGTTTTTCTTTATTGTATCACAAAAGGGGTTGTTTGTCAACCCCTTTTAGAAAATATTTTCGCCAATGTTTGTCACAACTGTGGCTTCAATCCACCGAACAGAAATGCCCTTGCTTTCCAAAAGGCGGTAGTATTGCAGGTCTTTGTCAAAATTTTGTTCAAAATCTGCGATTGCCTTGAAGTTTGCGAGAATGGGGTTCTTGTGGTAGCGGAACTCAAGACGAGCACGCCAAGCTTCTTT
>JAZNAJ010000079.1:0-3061 GCA_045586445.1 Clostridia bacterium
CAACTGTATGGGAAAATAGGTGGCTGCCAGATCAGACTTAAGAAGTTACAGTGTAACTCTTAAGGGGTTATAGCTCAGCTGGTTAGAGCGCACGCCTGATAAGCGTGAGGTCGATGGTTCGAGTCCATTTAACCCCACTAAAAGAAAATAAAACCATGTCCGGAAGAAAAGTCCGGTCATATGGGGGTATAGCTCAGTTGGGAGAGCACCTGCCTTGCAAGCAGGGGGTCAAGAGTTCGACTCTCTTTATCTCCACCAAAAGACAGATTTCGATAAGAAATCTGTCTTTTTTTTGTATCAATTATATTTTGTTTCTTTTTATCTTATTCGAAGTTGTTTTTTCAAATTCCTCTGTTCGAATAACAATCTTGGTTATTTGTTTATATTTAGGCAATGGTTTGCATACCATTGTGATATCCTGACGCAGTTTTTTGTCCATATCAGTCAGTTTTGCCTCATCAGAATTTGGGTCGATATAAATATGAGCACAAAGTCCAACCTCGTCGCCATCTTCGTTCTTAACCGATACAACAGCTACCTCGCTGACATACGGAATTGATTGAATGTATTTTTCAATTTCCTCAGGGAACACATTTTTACCGTTTTTAAGAACAATAAGATTTTTGGCTCTGCCTGTTACCAGAACTCTTCCCTCATTGTCAATATATCCAAGGTCCTCTGTGTTAAACCAGCCATCTTTAATAACACGATTGGTTTCTGCTTCGTTTTTGTAATAACCAAGCATCACATGGGGGCCTTTGACACAAATCTCGCCAATACCGTTTTCGTCAGGATTTTGTATTTTGACCTCACTGTTAGGAATTGGAACGCCCGCTGTCTGACACCCCTCATAGCCCTCACGGGTTATACTTATTAAAGGTGAACACTCTGAGATACCATACCCATTCACAACTGTTATACCAATATTTTCAAAGAAATCTGCAATTTCAGGACGAATTGGAGCACCTCCACTGATCAATTTCTTCAAATTCCCACCAAAAGGCTTTAATATCATTCCAAACATCTTACGCCTTACATCAACACCACATTTTCTAAGTACCTTGCTAATACCAAGCAATATATTTATAAAGACTTTTTTGTTTCCTATTTGTTTCCATATTCGCTTATAAAATACTTCCATATAGGCAGGCACAAGATATGCACTATCCGGCCTGTAATCTGCAAAGTTCTTCATTATATTGCGGATACTGTCGTTTATGCCTATAGTAACATGGCACGCAAGCTCTGCCAAAAGGCCTGCCGCTTCATACACATGATTATATGGTAAAAGCGAAATTGCGCTATCATATAGACGAGTTAGTAAAAGCCCGTTGTGCACATCAGAAACTATGCTATTTTCCGAAAGCATAACGCCCTTTGCCATTCCGGTCGTTCCCGAAGTGTAAACTAAAACTCTGAGGGCATGGGTATCACCCTTTTCGGTTTCATATCTGTTGTACCCTTCACTCGCCAACTGCCTGCCACGATTTACAAGGTTTTCAAAGGATTTATATTCTTCGTTTTCTTCGTCATCAATACAAATAAAATATTTGATATTACCAAGTCTTTCCTTTACAGAAAAAATTGTATCCCTGTATTTTTTTGTAAAAAACAAAACCTCTGTATCACTATGGTTAAGTACTGTCGCTACATCTTCTGCAGGCAATTGACGGTCAATCGGCACAAAAACGCCTTTTGAATGAAGCACTGTAAAAAATACAACAATCCATCGATAACAATTATCACCAATACACGCAATATGTTTGTCCGAAAGCCCCATTTCTGTCAACGCGTTGCCCAAAGCCACTGTTTCGTCAATAAACTCGCTGTACATCACGGACTTTACCGCACCTTTATCACGATATTTAAAAGCAATCTTGTCGCCCTTCTCCTCTATATTTCTTTTCACAGCCTCGCGGAAACTTTCAAATGGCTTTACATCATATCCCTTAAACTCTTTTTTCACCTTTAGTTTACCTCCTTAGGTTATCCTTGCTCTCAAAAAATTCATCCAGTGTCTCAAGTATATTTGTTATATTCAATATATCTGTATCTTTCATATTTTTGGTAATCTCATCAATCATATCCCGATGAAAGTGTTCGTGAAGCTTATTAACCTTATCCGCTTTTGGGGTAGGAACAATCATAACAACCCGGCGGTCAGCTGGCAGATGTTCTCGTGTTAGATACCCTTTTTTTACAAGACACCCAACAGCCGTTGTAAGCGAGCCCGGTGTAATAGAGAGGAGTTTTGCGATTTCTGACATCTTGTTTTCACCCTTATCCAAAAGCGAATACACTGCTTCAATAACATGTAGCTCCCGCAGAGATATTTCCGTTATCCCCATATTTTTAAAACTTTGCTCCTCCCACGAAAGAATTTGATTGAATACTTTGACAAAAAAATAGTTTAGCCTTGTCTTTTCAATATCAGTCAACTGTAATCACCTCAGCAAAATACTTTTAACTTCAAACTATTATAACATCAAAGTATTTTTTTGTCAATACCTTTCTCAAAATATTTGCATTGACATTGCTTTGGCAATGAAATATAATGATTAAAACATTAAAAAAAGGGGGGCGTATTTTGTGGATATTTTAAAGAACTGTACCTTGTGTCCGCGGCAATGCAAACAAGACCGCAGAAATGGGTCCGGGTTTTGCAATGCGCCGCAAAATCCCAAAATTGCCCGTGCCTCCCTCCACCATTGGGAAGAACCCTGCATAAGCGGAACTTTGGGTAGTGGAACTGTATTTTTCAGCGGTTGTAATTTAAAATGCGTATACTGCCAGAATTATGAAATAAGTCAAGAGCAATTTGGAAAAGAGATTTCAATTTCTCGATTAAGCGAAATATTTATCGAACTTCAATCTCAGGGTGCTCATAATATAAATCTGGTTTCTCCAACCCCCTACATTCCACAAATAATCGAAGCAATTTCGCGAGTTAAAAATCGTATAACAATTCCATTTATATACAACACGGGCGGATACGAAAACCTTGACTCGTTGGATATGTTAAGGGACTATATTGACATTTTCCTGACAGATATTAAGTATA
>JAZNAJ010000080.1:0-8390 GCA_045586445.1 Clostridia bacterium
CTTTTTATAATTCCTGAGGCACCGCTTTCTTTCAGAAGTGCATCGTCTACCAGAGAACTATCTTTTACAGTTACACGGAGGCGTGTAGCACAACAATCAATGTTGGCGATGTTGTTTTTGCCGCCCAAACCATCTACAATCATTGGCGACTTGTCCTCTTTTGCAGCATTGACATCTTTGCGTGTATAAAGTTTGGTGTCAGTTTCGTCGTCTTCGCGTCCGGGTGTGATAAAGTTGTATTTTTTAATAAGAGCACGGAAGATTACAAAATACACTATGAAATATATAATTCCTACCCATATTACATTCAGCCAATGGGTTTTGTCATTGCCTTGCAGTATCCCAAAGAGGAAAAGGTCTATTACACCACCGGAGAAGGTCATACCTATACCAACATTGAGTATGTGCATAATCATATATGCAAGACCTGCAAAAATACTGTGGATAACATAAAGAATTGGTGCTACAAACAAGAAGGTAAACTCGATAGGCTCGGTTATACCTGTGAGTATAGAAGTGAGGGCAGCGGAGAGCAGCAGACCGCCTGCAACTTTCTTTTTTGAAGGTTTTGCAGTGCTATACATCGCCAATGCGGCACCGGGAAGACCAAAAATCATCAAGGGGAACTTACCGCTCATAAAACGAGTAGCTTCAACTGAGAATTCAGTTGTAGAGGGAGAGGCAAGCTGAGCAAAAAATATGTTTTGTGCACCCATAACGGTTTGTCCGTCAATGACCATACTGCCGCCAAGACCTGTTTGCCAGAAGGGCATATAAAACACATGGTGAAGTCCAAATGGAATAAGAGCGCGTTCGATAGTACCATATATGAATGTTCCGAAATATCCTGAGCTTAGAACAAGATTGCCTAAAGAATATATTCCTCTTTGGATATAAGGCCATATAAAGTACATAATTATACCTACGATAATAAAAACAAAGGTTGAAATAATTGGTACAAATCTTACCCCGCCAAAGAATGAAATAACGGTTGGTAATTGGATTTTGTAAAAACGGTTATGAAGTGCAGCAACGCCAAGCCCGACAATTATACCGCCAAAAACACCCATTTCAAGTGATTTTATACCAACAACATTTGTTATTGTTCCAGAAAGCATTTCGCCTGATTCAAGTTGTCCGTTTAAGGAAAGCAAGGTTGAGATGGTCTGGTGCATAATGAAAAAAGCAATTGCTGCGGATAAAACAGCGGTTCCGTGTTCTTTTTCAGACATACCAAGGGCAACACCCATGGCAAAAAGAAGTGGAAGGTTGGCGAAAACTATATTGCCTGTTTGGGCAAGAATTTGCATAACTGAATTGAGAAAAGTACCCTCGCCCAAAAAAGAACCAAGATTGTATGTGGCAATGGTGGTTGCATTTGTAAGTGATGAGCCGATACCCAGGAGCAGACCTGCAATAGGAAGGAGAGCAATGGGTAACATAAACGAACGCCCAACTCGTTGGAGCACACTAAAAAAAGAATTTTCTGTTTTGTTTTTCATACGGATTAAGTCCTTTCTAATTAAATTTTATATAAAAATGCTCTGTCGCCGGCTTTTGCGGATGGGGTTTCAATTGTGCTGAAATTTGAAATCCGGTCAGAGTTTGTTACAACAATCATTGAAGTAGTGTTGTAGCCTGATTTGGTTATATAATCAATATCAACGGTTGCTAGTGGTTCGCCTTGTTTGATGCTGTCACCTGATTTTACCAAAGGCGAAAAACCTTTACCTTTTAACTCAACAGTATCAATCCCTATATGAACAAGGATTTCAAGCCCATCGTCCGATGTGATACAATAAGCGTGGCGAGTGGCTGCAACATCGCTGACAATTCCAGATACAGGGCTGACAAAATTGTTACTGATGGGAATAACTGCAAACCCCTCACCTAAAATTTTTTGCGAAAAAACCCTGTCAGGCACAAGCGTAATATCGATTATACTGCCGTCGCATATAGCAGATAGTGAGTTTTTCTTTTTAAAAAAGTCCAGCATAAGCTCAATCCTTTCATAATTTAATCAATATCCCGTACAGCTTTGCGGACATGCAAAATCTGTGATGGAGAAACGGATAGTTCGTCGATTCCAATTTCTATAAAGGTTTTGGTGAGGTCGGTATCAGAGGCAAGCTCTCCGCATATACCGACCCATTTGTTTTGACTGTGGGCGTTTTTGATAACTGTTTCAATAAGGCGCAAAATTGCAGGATGGCGAGTATCTATAAATGCCCCTAAATTATGGTTTTGACGGTCTGCTGCCAGGGTGTATTGAGTCAGGTCGTTTGTTCCTATACTGAAAAAGTCAACCATAGGTGCAAGTAAATCCGAAATAATGGCAGCTGCCGGAGTTTCAATCATTATACCGATTTCGATATTTGTTTTATATGGGATACCATCGGTATCCAACTCTTTTTTACATTCATCTAATAATGCTTTTGCTTTTGTTACTTCATCAGGTGAAATAATCATAGGAAACATTATCGAGATATTTCCAAAGGCAGACGCCCGAAGAATAGCACGAAGCTGGGTTTTAAAAATGTGTGTATCGGTAAGACATATACGAATTGCTCTGTAACCAAGGGCAGGGTTGTCCTCATCAGGGAGATTAAAATAATCTATTTTTTTATCTGCACCTATATCAAGAGTGCGGATTATAACAGGTTTTCCACCCATGCCTTCGGCAACCTCTTTGTATTTTAAAAACTGCTCATCCTCTGTGGGAAAGTCAGCACTTTCAAGATATAAGAATTCACTGCGGAAAAGACCGATTCCTCCGGCATCATTGGCAACGACAGTAGGTATATCCATTGGATGGCCTATGTTGGCAAAAATATTTATTTTTTTACCGCTTTTTGTTTCGTTGCTTTTACCCTTTAGGGTGCTAAGCAATTTTGCACGCTCGTCTTCAAGTTGTTTGCGATGCTTAAAGTCTTTAACTTCATCGTCGCTTGGGTCGATGTGAAGATATCCGCTGAAACCATCGAGTATTGCTGTTTTTCCGTTTAACTCGGGGCTTATTTCACCGGTGTTTATAATAGCGGGAATATTCATTGTTCGAGCTAAAATTGCGGTGTGGGAAGTAACCGAACCATGAAATATGACAAAACCAAGCACCTTGCTGCGGTCAAGTTTAATGGTTTCGCTTGGTGTCAGGTCGTCAGCAACTATAATTGATGGCTCTGCCAGAGTTTCTTCATCGACACTGCCGGAAAGAATATTTACAAGGCGTTTGGATATATCAATAATATCTGTTGCTCTGGCGCGCATATATTCGTCGCTCATATTACTGAAGGTTTTGGCAAAAATATCAGAAGTATAGCTGACCGCATATTCTGCATTTACAGACTGTGTTTGAATCATATTTCGAATTGCCCCGAAATAGTCTTCGTCATCAAGCATCATTATATGAATATCAAAAACCTGTGCGTTGGCTTCGCCTATACTGACAAGAGCCTTTTGGAATAGCTCGCGGAGTTGTTTTTTTGCTTCTGTGCGAGCAGATTCAAATCTTAGAATTTCGTCACGGGGATTTTCTGTTTTTTTTCTTTTTATAATCTGTTGACTATTTCCCAAAAAGTACAGCTTTCCCATAGCGAGAGAGTTGTAGACAGATTTCCCGGTTATTTCAATCATATTTTCACACCCTTTATCAGTTAAACTAATGACATATTTATTATAAACAAAAAAAGCATAAACATACCTTTTGAGTATATTTATACTTTTTATAAAATTTTATGTATGAGCTATTTTTTTGATTGAAGCAAAATGATGGAGGTGAGTATCATTATTATACCAAAGAACTGCGACAAGGTAAATGGCTCGCAAAGGATAAGTGTTCCTGCGATTGCAGAGGTCATCGGCTCAATACAACTAATAATAGATGCCTTGGTTGCGGAGGTGTGCTTAAGCCCCAATGTATAGAGCGTGTAAGGGAATATGGTTACAAAAACTATCAAGACTGCAAGGGGTATGAGCGCAGATGGTTCTTTAAGTATAAGGTTGATGTTTTGGGGGAAATTGATAATTGACAAAGCCCCGATTGATGCAAAAAGCATTGTGTATAAGGTAACGGTAACAGAATCATATTTTTTTAAAACAAATTTGCCGAAGATACTGTAAAGTCCATAAAAAAGACCTGACAATAAGCCTGTAACAATACCGAGGGGTGTAACGGCAAGGTTGCCGGGATTAAGAACTCCGGCTATAAAGATGCAACCGAGAAAAGTGAGGAGCAAAACCAGGAGCTTTTTTGGTGTCAGCCTTTCCTTTAGAAAAATAATCGAAAATACCATAACCCATATTGGCGAGGTATACATCAAGATATTTGCAATTGCAACTGTGGAAAGAGGCATTGTTGCGAAGTATAATGTTGCACTGAGAAGAATACAGAGAATACCGGTGATTATAAACCAACCTATATCGCGAATATGTATTTTTGTCAGGTTTTTGTCATAAAGAAAAACCATAATAAACATTACAGGCCCTGAAACAAGCCAACGAAGTGCTGAAATCTGGATGGTGGACAATCCAAATGTTTGCAGAACCTTTACCTGTATGCCGGCAAACCCCCATAGAATTCCTGCAATTAATATGAGTATATTTGCATATTTTTTCATTTAATTCACCTTTCTTCCCACGCGAGTATACCACAAATATAAATTATTTTCAACAAAAATCAATGGATTATTGACAAAACTTTTTAAAAAGGTTATGCTAATACCATACAAATCACGGAGGATTTTTAATGTTTAAAATATTTGGTTTAAAGAATGGAATCAGGGTAGTTACAGAACAGATAGATTATGTGCAGTCTGTGTCAATAGGCGTGTGGATTGGCGCGGGTTCGGCGATGGAAAATTATGAAAATAACGGTGTGTCCCATTATATAGAACATATGCTTTTCAAGGGCACAACAAGGCGGAGTGCCAAGCAGATTGCCGAGGATATGGACAAGGTTGGTGGACATTTGAACGCGGTAACTTCAAAAGAGTATACCTGTTATTATACAAAGACCCTGACCGAACATACAAATCTTGCAATAGATGTACTGTCGGATATGATAATAAACTCAACTTTTACTGATGAGAACATAAAAACTGAGCGGGGCGTTATAGGCGAAGAAATCAGTATGTGCGATGACAATCCTGAGGATGTGGTTCACGATACCCTGAGCCGTATTGTCTGGAAGAATGACGCTTTGGGTTTTCCTATTGCAGGAACCATGGAATCCCTTGCGAGGATTGACAGAAAGACTATGTTGGATTATAAAGGCAATTTCTATTGCGGAGAGAATATAGTTATTTCTGTGGTGGGGAACTTTGATGAAGATGAAGTTATGTATATGTTGGAAAAAAGTTTTTCACAGATTCCGTCTAAGGTTAAGAAACCATACATTCAAAGCCCGCTAAAGGTATGTCGGGGGATTGAGGTTGTGAGAAAGGATATTGAACAATGCCATTTGTGCCTTGGACTTCAGGGTTTTCCGCGGCAAACAGAAAAACTGTATGATTTGCTTGTTGCAAATGCTGTGTTTGGGGGGAATATGAGTTCAAGACTATTCCAAAAGGTCAGGGAAGAAATGGGGCTTGCATACTCGATATATTCATATTCCAATACCTATGTAAAAAATGGTTCTATGGTTATTTATGCAGGATTAAATCCTGAAAAGCTACTTGAAACTACGAATATCATCAATGAAGAAATCTGCAAATTAAAGAATTACGGTTTGTCGATTGAAGAAATTGCGGTGGCAAAGGAACAAATGAAAGCATCAATGGTTATGGGATTGGAGAGTGTGTCATCGCGGATGAGCAATTATGGTAAGAGCTTGCTTTTTGACAATAAGGTGCAAAGCGTTGAGGACCTTGCAATGGAAATTGACAGAGTTGATGAGAAATCGGTTGCCGAAACATTAAATGAGGTTCTTGACAGAAATTGCCTGAATATCGCCCTTTGCGGCAAGATTACGGCAAGTGAGGAGCGAATACAGAATTCCTTTGATTTTTAATATAGTGTGTATGACAAAATGGCTATGCTGTTTTGTCATATTTTTTTGCCTGTCCGCATAGATATAGATTAATTCAAAGGATGCGGGAGGAAGATACAATGACCAATATAAAAGGCCTGAGTGAAAGCGAGGTTCGACAATCGCGTGAGGAATACGGCAGCAACACTTTAACAAAGAAGAAAAGGGCAACATTTTTTGAAAAGTATATGGAAAAATTTAATGACCCAATTATATTTATACTGATGATTGCTCTTGGTATAAATGTAATATTTACCTTTTTTGGTAAGGTTGATTGGTTTGAATGTTTTGGAATATTTGTGTCTGTTATGATAGCGACCTTGGTAAGTACAGCCTCGGAATATAGTAACGAGGAAACATTTCAAAAAATACAACAAGAGGCAGGAAAGCAAAAATGCAAGATTTATCGGGATGGAGTATTAACCGAATTATATTGCGATGAGATTGTTGTTGGGGATTTTGTGCTTTTGCAGAGTGGGGATATGGTTCCTGCGGATGGAGTGGTTTTTAGTGGCGAGGTCAGTGTTGACCAGTCTGCACTGAATGGCGAAAATAAGGAGATAGTCAAAAAGGCTTTGAAAAAAGCGAATTTGCCCGAAAAAAGAATAATTGATTTTTGGGACGAGGAAAGTCTGCTTCGTGGAGCGGTGGTGTGCAATGGACAATGCACGATGCTTGTAAGACAAGTGGGGGACAAAACGGTATACGGCAGATTAAACAGTGAAAGCCAGGCAGATATAAGACAAAGTCCACTGCAGGTGAAGATGACTGCACTTGCAAAAAAGATAAGTTTGTTTGGTTACATAGGCGCAGGGATTGTAACAATTCTTTGCATGGCAGAGCGTATTATACCGCAGATAAACGGAGATATGTCAATGCTTGGAATGTATTTTGCGGACAAGATTCAGGTAATGTCTGATTTGGCAACTTCAATCATTGTGGGAATAACCGTAATAGTGGTAGCAGTACCTGAAGGATTGCCGCTTATGATTGCTATTGTTTGCTCTTTGAATATGAAAAAAATGATGAAGAACAATGTTTTGGTACGCAAACTTATTGGAATAGAAACGGCGGGGAGTATGAACATATTGTTTTCGGACAAGACGGGGACAATAACTTGTGGAAAACTAAAGGTTGCAAGTATTATTTTGGGCGATGGACAGCAGAAGGATATATTTGATGGAATGAGTGATAAGATAAAGGAACTTGTGTATATATCTGCTTGCGGAAATTCTGCGGCCAGATATGCGGGTGACAAAATCTTAGGCGGCAATACAACCGAAAAGGCGCTGCTGGAATATGTGAAAACATACAGAAATAAGGGTATAAAAATAGAAAAACGCCGCGAGGTGTTGTTTTCCAGCCAAAATAAATACTCGGTTGCTGAAGTGGAAGGAAATTTTAGCGGGGTATTGATTAAGGGAGCACCCGAAAAAATACTTGAAAAATGCAAGGAATATTATGATGCCAACGGGGATAAAAAGCCATTGGTTATGTCAGCAAAATTAACAAAAATCACCGAAGACCTTGCAAGTTGCTCCATAAGAGTAATAGCAATTGCAACAGGCGAACAATTTGTTGAAAACAAGGTGCCAGAGGGACTTTCTTTGGTAGGATTGATTGCAATTCGTGATGAACTGCGCCCTGAAGTGAAAGTATCGGTCGCTGAAATGAAAAGGGCAGGCATCCAGACAGTAATGATAACGGGCGACAAAAAAGAAACTGCCATGGCAATTGCAAGGGAAGCAGGAATATTGGATGGACAAGAAGCTATGGTTCTGACATCGGATGAGATAAGGGCGTTATCCGATGGGGAACTGGGTAAGATTATGGGTAAACTGCGTGTTGTTGCAAGGGCTTTGCCCACAGATAAGAGTCGTCTTGTTCGTGTAGCACAGGAACAAGGCTTTGTGGTGGGAATGACGGGAGATGGCGTAAATGACCTGGCAGCCCTAAGGCTTTCTGATGTAGGGTTTGCGATGGGGTCAGGTGCAGATATTGCAAGGGAATCGGGAGACATTGTAATATTAGACGATAATTTTTCGTCAATAAAAAAAGCCGTTCTCTATGGACGGACTATATACAAAAGTATAAAAAAGTTTATTACATTTCAAATGACAATTAATATTGCAGCAGTTACAGTTTCAATTCTGGGCCCAATAATCGGTATCGACAAGCCTTTGGGGATTACGCAGATGTTATGGATAAATCTTGTTATGGATACCCTTGCGGCAATTGCTTTTGGCGGCGAAGCTGCCCTTGGTCGGTATATGCTTGAACGCCCAAGAAGTCGAACAGAGGATATTGTTGACAAAAAAATGTGGAGTGCTATTGTTACAGGAGCACTATTTATTTCGGCAATGAA
>JAZNAJ010000081.1:0-2099 GCA_045586445.1 Clostridia bacterium
GTCTGCGTTGCTGGAACTTCGGGCAAAAGAAATGGGTCTGCAAAAGGAATTTAAGACCGTTCTAAAAGCCTACATACAAGCCGATGAAGAACTTGCAAAGGAATGGAAACGAGCCAATGCAAAGAAACGGGCAAGGATTGACCTTGATTTTGATGGCAATGGCAGACCGCTGGCAAGTATCAACAACTTTCTGCAAGTGTTAGAAAATGACCCAAAGTTTGACGGCATCCGCTTTAACCTCTTGACCTATTCCCCCGAACAGATGCGGAATGGCAAAATGGAACGATGGCTTGACAGCGATGATGCGGAAACGCGGCGATACATCGAAAAAGAGTATGGTTTTCACTCTGCCCAAAAGTGTGATGATGCTTTGCGGATCGTGTTCGCAAAGAACCAGTATCACCCTATCAGAGATTTGGTGAACGGCTTTGAATGGGACGGACAGGAACGCATACCACATTTCCTGCACACTTGGACAAAGTGCGAGGACACGGCATACACACGGGAGGTCAGCCGTTTGATTTTCGCTGGCGGCATCCATCGTCTATTTTTCCCGGGCGCAAAATTCGATGATATGCCCGTTCTGATCGGCACCAAACAGGGCGAGGGAAAGTCAACCCTTGTCCGTTGGTTGGCTCTGTCCGATGAATATTTCAGCGAGGTAAACGAGTTTGAAGGGCAGAGGGGCGTTGAAAGCCTTGAGGGTGCGTGGATTTGCGAGGTCAGCGAACTTCTGGCTATGACAAAAACGAAAGAGCAGGAAGCAGTAAAATCATTCTTGACCCGTCTGAATGACCGTTACCGTATGCCTTTTGACAAGCGAGTGACAGACCACCCACGGCAATGTCTTTTCATCGGCACGACCAACAAAGAGCAATTTTTGACGGACAAGACCGGAAACCGCAGATTTTACCCCGTCAAGGTCAATCAATCCGGCTATGATCTGTTTGAACACGAAGCCGAAATCAAAGAATACATCCGACAATGTTGGGCAGAGGCGAAAGCCAAACTGGACAGGGGCGAGATGAAACCTTATGCAGACCGTGACCTTGTTTCCGTTATCCGTGAGATGCAAGCTGCTGCCGTGGAAGATGATTACCGTGTTGGTATGATTGAGGACTATTTGGAAGAACGGACAGAGGTCTGTGTGCTTGAAATTTGGCAGAACGCATTGAAAATGGGCGAGTTTTCCAAACCTTCAAAAAAGGACAGCACAGAGATTGCGCTGATCCTGCAAGGCTTTGATGGATGGGAGAAACAGCCAAAGGTCAAGCGGTTTGCAAATTTTGGTGTGCAAAAATGGTGGCGAAAAGGTGGATTTGCCGCCGAGGAAGATATGTTGCCGCTGTGAGATGGTTACATAGTTACACGATGGTTACAAAAGATGGTTACATCAAAAACCAAACATTTCCCCCTATATAAACCACACAAAACACACATTTTGTAGTGAGATATATAATAAAAGGGGTATAAATAAAAATTGATGTAACCAATGTAACCAAGTTTTGAACTTTAGAAAAATATGTTTTTGAAATAGTGAAATATATTTATATAGCACATTGGTTACACGGTTATTTGGTTACAAACCGAAAAAGCACTGTACCACAACGGTTTTCGCCGTTTTGGTAGCCTGTAACCAAGTGCTGATGGTTACAAAACCACCCTAAAAAATGAAACGGAGGCAAAGGAAGAATGAATGTAAGAGAATTGTATGAGTATTTGATGGAGTGCTGCGACAAAGGATTTGGTGATGCAGATGTTTTTGTTTGTGATCGCAGAGAAAATCCGCTAACCGATAGTCTTTGTGTGTGCGGTGCTATGAGGATTGATTGCAAAGACGAAGAAAAAAGCGTTATTATAACAACTGGTTAAGGAGGCATAACAATGGATGTTAGGGAAAAAACAGCAGGATTGAACCATGAAGCGGAATATAACCGCTTGAGAGAAGAATTGGCAAAGGCAAATAAAGAAAATCAATATTTGCGTGAAGCATTGAAAAATAAAGAAAACGAGCTGCGATATTATCTTGGCTTTGAAACTGCCGTATACACTATCTTTAGAGGTTACAACTGATATGGGTGTTAGGGAAAAGTTGGTGG
>JAZNAJ010000082.1:0-1725 GCA_045586445.1 Clostridia bacterium
CTGGGCCGAATTTCCATTATACCATGCCGCCAGCAATTTTGTCAAGATGTAAAGTGCACAAAGATGTGCGTGTAAAATTCTTGTAATTTGTGCATTCTGCCTATTGCAATCCATGCACCTCTGTGCTATACTATAATTGTCCCAAGGGAGAGGGGCTAGCCGCCAAAAGGCAAGATGAAAAAAACTTGAAAAAAGTTTGAAAAAGGTCTTGACAATCCACTCCCGATGTGGTACAATAAAGACAGTTAAGGGGGATACCTCTTAACGAGCGAGGTAAACAGAGGTCACTCTCCGCAGGTGGGTCGGCAGTAAATCGCAAGGATGCGTGTAAGACCTGTAAAGTCGCCACTCTTTACCCTAAAGGGGTTTAGGGCGTCCCACTACTCGCTATATAAATAGTAGACCAAAGATGCCGTGGGGGCACAGTCGGGGCAAACACCTTGACCGCCATGGATGGACGGAGCAGAGCCACTTCCCTTCCTTTAAAAAAAGTTTGGGAAATTTCAAAAAAAGGTATTGACAAACCGAAAGGTTTGTGGTACAATAAAGACAGTCAAGGGGCGGTAGCCCAAGAAAGCCGAGGGGTGCACACTTCGGTTAGTAGAGGAAGTAAACCACTTATTCCGCAGTAAGGCGACTACACGCAGTAACTATCGGGCGGACTATTTGAGCCAATGGGAAACACCACTAATGTGGCACTTCGCCAACGGCAAGAGTGATAGGCATGATGAAGTGAAACGTCTAATGGGCGCGGTAAGTCGAGAAAAAAAGTTTGCGAAACCCCTTGACAAACCCCACAAAGTGTGGTATCATTAATACATCAAAGGGAAGGACACCCTCCAAACCAGAAAGGAATTGATACTATGGCTACTACCAAGATGACCAAGCGCGACTACTTCACCGCTATCCTCACCAAGTACCCCCTGACCGATGCCGAGAAGGCTTTCGTGGAGCATGAGCTGGAACTGCTCGCCAAGAAGAATTCTGCCGAGAAGAAGCCCACGGCTCAGCAGGTCGCCAATGATGGCATCAAGGCGGCGATTGTCGCAGGTATGGCTCCCAACCGCCTGTACACCGTGACGGAAATCCAGAAGGAAATCCCCGAGTGTGCCGAGCTGTCTAATCAGCGCATCTCCGCTCTCCTGCGCCAGATGATTGGCACGGAGATTGTCCGTACCGAGGACAAGCGCAAGGCTTACTTCTCCCTGATGGAGTAAGCCACGCGCAGGCTCTTTGGAGGGGTCGAGCCTATCGACCCCTACCCCAGAGGGGAGTTCGACTCGTCCTCAGTAGGTGACGCCCTTGCGCAGGGGTTGAGCACTAAATACAGTCGGCACAGCCGAAGCCAAAGGGACGCCTTTGGCTTTTTGTGTATTTTGCCCATTGATTTTCAGCCGGTCGCGCATGGCCCACGCGACCGGAATTTTAATTATAACACATCCCCACCAATTTTGTCAAGCAATTTTGGCAAAAAACTTTTTTTAATTTTTTTCACGAAAAGGGGTTGACAGAATCCTTTAATAGTGCTATACTGTTAATGTAATCAAGGGAGCAAGTGCTCCAACAGAAAGGAATCTGTACTATGAAGAACATCAAACTTTTCGAGCGTGAAATCAACCTTATTATCAATGAAGATCTCCGCATGGCGGTCAAGTCCTACATGGAGGAAGCCGTTCCCGACTATTTCTGGACAGACGGCGCTTCCAGTAGTGGTAAGTATCACCC
>JAZNAJ010000083.1:0-3389 GCA_045586445.1 Clostridia bacterium
TTGCCAAGGCAAAGGCAAACAATATGCCCAACGATACCATCCAAAGAAGTATCAAAAAGGCGTCAGGCGAGGATGGTGCAAAAGAGTATTTTGAGTTGGTTTACGAAGGCTATGGCGCGAGTGGAGTTGCGTTTATGGTGGAAACCCTGAGCGATAACAAAAATCGTACCGCAGGCGATTTAAGACATTATTTTGATAAATTTGGCGGGAATCTGGGTCAGACCGGCAGTGTAGGATTTATGTTTGATCGAAAAGGACAGTTGATTATTGCAAAAACTGATGGAATTGATGAGGATACCCTTATGATGGATGCCCTTGATGCCGGCGCAGAAGACTTTGCTGCAGAGGACGAGTGCTTTGAGGTTACTTCTGCTCCTGAGGATTTCAGCAAGGTTCGTGAAGCTCTTGAAGCAAAGGGCTATGAATTTGAGCAAGCGGAGATTATGTATATCCCCCAAACTCTTACCGAGGTTACCGACCCCGAGGCGGTTAAAAATCTTGAAAAACTTATAGATATGCTTGAAGATAACGACGATGTGCAGAATGTATATCACACCTGGGATATGCCTGAAGAGGATTAATTATGTGTGCAGGTGTTCCTGGTGCCACTTATGCAGATTTCGGTAAGTTTTAAAACGCTGATAATTATTGCATCTATACTGATTGCATACTTTTAAAAGTATGTTATTTAAATAATAATTTTTGCCAGTAAAGTGTTGAAAGTTTTAAATTAATGTGGTACACTAGATGGCGTTGTCAAAATGAGATGAAATTTTATACAAGAAGAGGAAGCGAATTTAAATGAATGGCATAACAAAAGAAAGTTCTTGGAAAAACAACAGATGGTTACGAGCAGCAATTCCCGCGTTGCTTTTGCATTGCAGTATCGGTACAGTTTATTGCTGGTCAATTTTTAGTCAGGAAATCGCAGAATACATAGGTTTTTCAAAGAGTGCGACAGAATGGGCATTCAGTTTCGCGATATTTTTTCTTGGCATTTCGGCAGCATTTTTAGGGAATGTTGTTGAAAAGGACATTCACAAATCATCACTCATTGCAGCAATTTGTTTTTCATTGGGTATGGCTGGTACAGGTCTTTTTATCTACTATGGCGGTATGCATCAGGGCAGTCTTGTTTCTCTCATAGGAATTTATGTTTGTTATGGTCTTATAATGGGAATTGGCCTTGGTACGGGCTATCTTTCGCCCGTAAAAACACTTATGCTGTGGTTCAGCGACCGTAAGGGCATTGCAACAGGACTTGCCGTTGCAGGCTTTGGTGCTGCAAAGGCAATAGCAAGTCCCATTATGCAATGGATGCTTGAAAATATGGGCAAAACCGGAATATACAAGATGTTCCTTATTCTTGCAGCTATTTACTTTGTTATGATGTTTGTGGGCCATCTTCTTCTCAAAAAGCCTGATAATTGGCACGAGTCACAGGGTGAAGAAAAGAAACCCGGCATTATGGAGGTTATCAAAACAAAGCCTCTCACCAACTACATAGCAATATGGCTTATGTTCTATCTCAACATCACTTGTGGCCTTGCACTATTATCCCAGGAAAAAATGATTGTTAAATGTATCGGGCTTGGCGGCTCTATTGGTATCATTTCTACTGTTTCAGCTATCTTCAACGCAGGTGGCAGACTTGGCTTTTCTGCTTGGGCAGACAAAATGAAGGACAGAAATACCATTTATAAAATTATTTTTGCACTGTCAACAGTATTTACTTTAATTGTAATTTTCACAAACGGTATAGAAAACAGCTTGGGTAATGTTGTACTTACCAGCCTTGTTATTATTTTGATTATGTTCGTTAACGCAGGTTATGGCGGTGGATTTTCAAATGTCCCAACACTTTTGTCGGACCATTACGGTATGAGCAGTATAAGTGCCATTCACGGAATCACTCTTTCAGCATGGGGCATTGCGGGACTTACAGGTAACCAGCTTTCATCCTGGATTGTTAACCATTTCGGCACCGTTACAGAAGTAAACGGAAATCTTGTAAACCCCATAGGCTATCAGACCGTACTTTATGTCACGGCGGCTCTTTATATAGTATCATTGCTATTAAGTGTGATATTTGTTAGACCTGTAAAGGTAGAGAACCGAACAGAAACTTTTGTTCACTAAACTAAAAAAACCGACGCCTTAAAAACATTATGTTTTTAAAGCGTCGGTTTTTTCAACCTCCTTATCTTAGATGATTGGCACTAAACATCATCAACACTCATATATTGAAAGTAGAGGAGGTGAAGTATATGAATTGTTTCAGATATAATTGTGTATGCCTGTCTTTGATAACAGGTATTCTTGCAGGGGTTATTCTTGGCGTTCTTTACGCACTTGGTTTTGTTGCAACGGAAATAGTATTTTGGGCATACCTTGCTGTTGGTGTTGCCGGAGTTTTGTTGTCGCCGGTATACGCCGCCCGTTCGGCTTGCGAGGGAATCGGAAGATGCTTTTGTAATTACAAAAATTTGATTCTCGCAGGTGCTATTGGTACAATTGTTGCAGCGGTGGTTGGATTAATCGTTGCACCTATCGCATCAACAACGGTGGTTGCCATAGTTTTGGGGCTGACGACATTCTTTGCTGTAGTGTTGCTTGTTTCGGTTATATGTTTAGTTACCTGTCTGTGTGACAGTTGATTTTCAAAGGGGCTGTAGCAAGGGCCTATAGCCCCTTAAAGGTTGGTAAAAACCTGATATATATAAAACTATTATAAAACGGCGCTGTTCTCATCAAGAAAACAGCGCCGTTTTTGTTTGTACAGAATTTTAAAATATTTCTTAGATTTCTGCGAAATATTTGATTGTTCTAACCATCTGGCTTGTGTATGAGTTTTCGTTATCATACCATGAAACAACCTGAACCTCATAAAGGTCATCTGCAATTTTTGCAACCATTGTCTGTGTTGCATCAAAGAGTGAACCGTACTTCATACCGATAACATCAGAAGATACGATTGGGTCTGTGTTGTAACCGAATGACTCAGAAGCAGCAGCCTTCATAGCAGCGTTAATGCCGTCAACAGTAACATCTTTGCCCTTAACAACTGCTGTAAGGATTGTTGTTGAACCTGTTGTAACAGGAACTCTCTGTGCAGAACCAATAAGTTTACCATTGAGTTCTGGAATAACAAGACCGATAGCTTTAGCAGCACCTGTTGAGTTAGGAACGATGTTAGCAGCACCAGCTCTTGCTCTTCTTAAGTCACCCTTTCTGTGTGGGCCGTCAAGAATCATCTGGTCGCCTGTGTAAGCGTGGATTGTGCTCATGATACCGCTCTGGATTGGAGCATAATCGTTAAGAGCTTTAGCCATAGGAGCAAGGCAGTTTGTTGTGCAAGATGCAGCAGAAATGATTGTATCATCAGCTGT
>JAZNAJ010000084.1:0-16924 GCA_045586445.1 Clostridia bacterium
TGATCTTTTCCGCCGTAACCACCGGCTCCATTGAATATATAAAACACATGGTAGACAAGCACCAGAAGGACTGTCGCCCATCTTAAATTGTCAAGATAATGTTTTCTCATCCTATCACCTATTTCATAACCTTTTTACACCATGTTCGTCTTTTGCACTTAGGGCATTTAAGGTAACGAGTTGTGCCCCTGTGCATAGCATTTAGTGCTTGCATATAGGTGGGTACAATTTTTTCGCCACACTTTTTACATTCATATCTGCCCACGCTTATTTCAAGTTTCAAAGAATAAAAGCAAGGTATTAAAAATAAAACACAAATACCAAGAACGGCTACAATTTGCCAAATTCCTTCGGGTATTAAAAAGATAGTGGCAAAAATGCCTGCGAACAAGCCAAATAAACTGAGCGTCATTATTACCCACATACAAGTCCAAATAGTCTTGTCCTTTTGTTCTAATTCTTTTTCCATTTCAAATAATTTTTTATCTTCCATTTAAAATCTCTCCTCAAGTTATCAATTTCTTTGTCCATTCAATCATAAAAATTTAATACTGCATAAAATACGAAGGCTTGTTATAATGTTTGCTATATGCTTCATTTATCTGTCCGTTGCAATTCAAATCTGTATTTCTGCTGTGCATCGGGGTATTTTTTGCGATCAACCTCTTCTAAAAACATTTCAAGCGGTCTGATCCATAAGGACTTCTCGCCATACATTTGCCTGTAAACAACATAAGTTTCACCTGTTTCAGAATGCTTTGCAACATCCTCTACACGATATATATTCCCTTTAAAATGCTTATATACTGCACCGATTTCTAATTTTCTCATATATTCACCTTCCTTTTTGTATTATAGCATCTAAGGACAAATTTTTCAATATTCTAGCAAAATGTTATTTTATTCAGCATATCTGCTGTAACCCTGCATTAAAATTTTAACTTAAATACGAAAAATACTTGCTTTTTTTGTGTATATGTTGTAAAATAATCTATGTATGTAACAAAATTGTAACATTTACTTCAAAGTGATTTAAATTTTATTTGATAGAATACTTGAATAGACTTTTTGAAAGAGGTGGTTTTTTGAACAGCAGACAGGACAAAAGTGAAGAAATTCAGATTAAATCTTTCAAGGCAAACAAAATTTTAAGAGATTTGACAAAACAAAAGGATAAATTTTGCAAAGGGATTTCTCGTTTGATGAAAGCCCTTGTTGATGATATTTCAAGAAGATGCCGCAATAGTTCCTATATGGGGGCTGTTTCAGATATGTGGACTGAATTTAAGGCAAAGATTGTGGGCGGTACGGTTACCGCCGTGGTTGTTGTTATTATTTGCGGGGTAGTTAACCTGCTTAATTGGAGCCTTGGCTATGAAGTTTTGGTTGATGGCGAGAATATTGGTCTTGTTACCGACAAAACTTTGGTATACACCGCTATAGACCAGGTAAAAACTCAGCTCAGTGATTATTTTGGCGAGGACTATTACTATAGCAAAGAGCCTGTTTTTGTAAGAAGAATCGTATCAGAAAACAAACTTGCCAATAGCAACGCCCTTAAAGAAGCTCTTTTGTCTAATATAGACACAATGGTTGAAGCGTATGCTGTTTATATTGATGGCGAGCCACTTTTTGCGGTTTCGGACCAAGAAGCGGCAGAGTGGGTTTTTGCCAAGTACAAGCAAAAATATCTGGGCGAGGAAATTGCCGATGATATGGTGGTTGACTTCTGCGAGGAAACCGAGATAAACAAGGAATTTGTGCATATAGCACTTTTGGAAACCCCTGAATCTGCACTTGAAATCCTTTCGGGAAATTCAAAGGCAGAGGGAATTTACACAGTAAAAGAAAACGATACCCTTTGGGGGATTGCAAGGCGTTATGACACCACTGTTGAGCATCTGCTTGCCCTTAACGATTCCATAACGGACAATATCAAGGCTGGTATGGAACTCAGGGTTGAAGAAATCGTACCAAGGCTCTCGGTACGCAGTGTTCAAACTGTTTCTCTTACCGAGGCGGTTCCGTACGAAATAGAACAAATCAAGGACAGTTCTCTTTATGAGGGAAGAACTGTCGTTTCGCAAAAAGGTAAAGAGGGTAGCGCCAAGGTTCTTGCCAGAGTTACCAAGGTGAACGGTGTTGAAGTCAACAAGGATGTTTTGGAGAGCGAAACTCTTTCGCAGCCAATACCGCAGATTGAAAAGATTGGTACAAAAAAACGCCCGCCCACAACGGGTTCAGGTACATTTATAACACCTTCTTTTGGTACATTATCATCCCGTTACGGCAGAAGATGGGGCAGAAACCACAATGGCATCGATGTTGCAGGCAGTTATAATTCGCCCATCAAGGCAGCAGACGGGGGTGTTGTTACTTATGCCGGTTGGATGTCGGGCTATGGCAATTATGTGGTTATCAATCACGAGAACGGCTACCAGACGGCTTATGGGCATTGTGCTTCGCTTTGCGTAAAGGTTGGCAGTCGTGTTGCCAAGGGTGATGTTATTGCCAAGATGGGCAACACCGGCAGAAGCACCGGAACACATCTGCATTTTGAAGTGCGCAAGAACGGTCAATATGTTGACCCGCTTAATTATATCAGTTATTAAATCCGTATAGGGAGGCGACAAAAATGGCAGAAAAGAAAATTTTGGTCGTAGACGACGAAAGACCTATTGTTGAAATACTTAAAATAAACCTCCAGAAGGAAGGCTACATTGTGTTCGAAGCATACGACGGTGAAGAAGCGGTGAGCCGTGCAATGACGGTGGAGCCTGACCTTATATTGCTTGATGTTATGCTTCCGAAACTTGACGGGTTTTCGGTATGTAAAAAAATCCGCGAAAAGTCATCTGTGCCTATCCTTATGCTGACCGCAAGAGAAGAAGAGCTTGACAAGGTTCTTGGCCTTGAATTGGGGGCAGATGATTATATAACCAAGCCATTCAGCATAAGAGAGCTTATGGCAAGAGTCAAGGCGAATATGCGTCGCATGGAAAACACTGTTGAGGATAAAGTTCAAAAAACTCAGGAGGAGCTTCGCATAGGCGACTTCCGTCTGGACTTCAACAGATATGAGCTTTATAAAAACGACAAGCTGATTGACCTGACTATCCGTGAATTTGACCTTATCAAGTTTCTGGCAGGTCAGCCCAATAAGGTATTCTCCCGCCAGAGCCTTTTGGAGCAGGTGTGGGATTATGAATATTACGGAGATGTCCGCACGGTGGATGTTACTGTTCGTCGACTTCGCGAAAAGGTTGAAGATGACCCGTCAGAGCCACAGGTTATTATGACCAAGCGCGGTGTGGGCTACTATTTTCAGCCCTGATGCTTAGTATAACAGTTGTTGCTGTCGGCAAGATAAAGGAAAAGTACTTTAATGACGCCATAAACGAATATCAAAAACGCCTGTCGGCGTATTGCAAATTTGAAGTGGTTGAGGTCAAAGACGAAAAAACCCCCGACAACCCGACAGAAACCGAAAAACAGGTGGTTTTATCCCGTGAGGCGGAACGGATAATCCCCAAAATCCCTAAAGGGGCTATGGTTGTTGCCCTTTGCGTAGAGGGCAAGCAGATGTCATCAGAGGCTTTTGCAAAACTGATTGACAAAAGCACCGCTCAGGGAGTCAGCAAAATAGCTTTTGTTATTGGTGGCTCTATGGGACTTTCGGAGGAAGTCAAAAATCTTGCAAGCCTTAGGCTCAGCTTTTCGGAGATGACCTTTCCTCACAAGCTGATGCGGGTAATTCTGGGCGAACAATTATACAGGGCCTTCACCATTATTGAGGGCAAAACTTATCATAAGTAATTGTTATCTGTAATTACAGCAGGTGTATAGGAGGGGCTGTAGCATTTGCTACTGTCCCTTTTTAAAATCTTAAAATATATCTTTTTGGTGATTTTATGTTAAAAAATCTGTATTTAAAAATCAAGAACCACGCAGAAAAACACAAAGACAGCATTTCGATAATTATGTACTCTTTGTTGCACGCTGCCCTTGTCTATTATTGTCTTGAATTGGGCAACAAAAACCCGTTTCTTAACGGGATTTTCTACACCATTATAAATATCCTGACCATTTATGTTTTGCAATCAGCGGTGTATCTGATTGTAAGGCGAAGATGGATTGCGGGGATTATCACAGGTATTCCGCTTGCTATTTTAAGCATTGCCAACTACTACACTCTGGTCTTTCGCAACTCGCCAATTTCCACTCAGGATATACACAACTTCGGGACAACGCTCTCGGTAATTGACAGCTACAGTTTTCCGCTCAACGCCTTTGTTATCGGGATTGTGGTATTCTTTTCCCTGCAGATTGCGGTTGTTATTCAATTGCGAAAGAGAGAACGGGCAAAAAAGCGACCCCTTGGCCGCACCATAAAGAGTAATGCCTGTCTTGTTGCTTTAAGCACCCTTTTTATCTATCTGGTGTACTTTGCGCCAAATCCAATAAAGCCCCGCGATACCTTTGTCTGGTCGTGGGAGGATTCCTACTACAAATACGGATATGCGGCAAGCTCTATTGAGGTGTTTCAGAACTCAATGAATATGATTGATATGCCAGATGGCTACTCCACGGAAGAACTTGAGGAAACAGCAAAAGAAATCCGGCAAAGCAATGCTGACAATAGAACCCCCGATGTGATATTTATACTTAACGAAACCCTGTACGATATGCGGGACTTGGTGGATATTGAAACAGATGTTCCTGTGATGCCTTTTATAGACAGTCTTAAGGCCAAGGGCCGTGCGGTGGTGGCAGGAACGGGTGGCGGCACAAACAAAAGTGAATACGAGCTTCTTACCTCCAACTCACTTCAGCTTATGCCGGGCATTACCCCCTTTAACTACCTTAACTTTGACAATGCCAACAGTGTGGTAAGGCATCTGGAAAGCCTGGGCTACACAAGTTGGAGTGGGCATTGTGCCGAGGCACTTAACTATGAACGCGGAATTGTTTACCCCAAGCTGGGCTTTGACAATGTTCTTTTCCGTGAGGAGTTTGGCGAGGCAAGGCACTATGGCGAAAGGCCCTATGCAACAGACGAGTTTTGCTATGACAAAATGCTTGAGGATTACGAAAATATGGGCGATGCACCCCGTTTGCAATATTTGCTCAGCATACAAAACCATGGTGGTTGGGAACTGAATCCCGATACCGAGGACACAGTGCATACCCTGACCGACTTTGGCGAGTATACCGACGACATAAACGAATACCTGTCCTGCGTAAAAAGGTCTGACCAGGCATTTGAAAAACTGACCCAATACTTTGAGGGCTCTGACCGTGATGTGATTATTTGTATGGTGGGCGACCACGCCCCCTCCTTTGCGACCGCACTTGTGGATAAGATAGATATGAAGACCACCTTTGCCTTGCGTTCAACCCCGTATGTGATCTGGTCGAACTTTGATATGCCGCAAGATGTACCGAGCGAGGTTTCAATGCCCTTTTTGGCACCGCTTACCTTCAGTATGGCAAAAATCAACCTTTCGCCCTATTACTCGCATATGCTGACGGTTATGCAAAACACGCCTGTTTTGACAGCTTTTAATATGTACAAAACCTCGGCGGGTGAAGAATACAATTACTCGCAGGTAACCGAGCACAGTGAACAAATTGATATTTATTTTAATATGGTATATAATAATGTTGGTATAAATGCCAAAAGAATAGATTGGATTTTTGAACCACAGAATAAAAAATAGAAGGATCTGGATAAATGAACATTAATTATGACAATTTTGCAAAACAATGGATTGAGGAAAACAAAGAGGATATTTTAAAGGATTGGATGGATATATGTCGCACCCCGTCTATTCACGGTGAGGCTTCGGAAAACGCACCTTTCGGCAATGAATGTGCCAAAAACCTTAAGGAGTGTACCGACCTTTTTAAAAGACGCGGGTTTGACGGCAAGGTTTTTGAGAAGAGTGGCTACTCGCTGATAAGTTTTGGCAGCGGCAACGAAACAATCGGTCTTTTCACCCACAGCGATGTTGTCCCCGTGGGCGATGACTGGCTTTACACCAAGCCTTTTGAGCCCATTATCAAAAACGGAGCTCTCATCGGCAGAGGTGTCGAGGACAACAAGTCGGGCATTATTGCAACTCTTTGTGCTATGGAAATAATCCGCAAGTACAACATACCACTTAAAAACCGACTTCAGCTTTTTATCGGCTCTAACGAAGAAACAGGGATGGAGGACATAATAGCATTTAAAAACGAACACCCAATGCCACGCGTTTCCCTTGTCCCTGATGCGGATTTTCCGTGTAGTACAGGCGAAAAGGGCATCTGCCACTTCTATTCTGTAAGCGAGGACGCTCTCTCGGATACATTTCTTGACTTTTCGGGCGGGGAGGCATTCAATGTGGTTTTGGACAAGGCGACTGTTACCCTTAAACATTCCGAAGCCCTTGAAAAATACCTTAAAGAAAAAACTCCATCAGGCTCTGCCTTTGAATTTATGACAGAAAACGGGGCAATAAAGCTCCGTGCAAAAGGAGTTGCCAAGCACGCATGTATGCCCGAAGGCTCGGTCAATGCGGCACAGCTTCTTGCAGGTCTTTTGGCAGGTGCAGAAGGTCTTTCTTCAAACGACCGAAAAATTATGGAAGCTGCCGAGAAAATTCTCTCTTGTCCTTTTGGCACAACCCTTGGCATTGACTTTTGCGACCAGTTGTTCGGCAAGCTTACAATTGTCAACGGTATGGTCGATATGACAAACGGACACCTGATGCTTTCCTTTGATATGCGCTACAGCAGTGCTCTTGACAGTGATGATTTGGAAGCCCGCACCAAGGCGGCATTCAAAGAATTCGGTTTTGCTGTGGATATGAAGGAAAATAAAAAGGGATTCTCTATTCCGGACAACAGTCCAATCCCCGCCAAGCTGGAGGAAGCCTATAAGGATATTACCGATATAGAAAAGAAAAGCATTAAGCTTGGTGGTGGCACCTATGCAAGGTATATAGACAACGCCTTTTCGGTTGGGACCTATACAACAACCGCCGACCGCACGACTCCCTTCTTTGAAATGCCTGCAGGGCATGGCGAGGCGCATCAGTGCGACGAAATGATAGATATCGAAGCTTTTTTTGCTGCGGTGAGGGTATTGATACAATACATTATTGTTATGGATGATTGCATTTAGCAGAAAGTCTTCATTTTAAAATTGACAATATAGTATTTTTATGGTAGAATATTGTCGATGGATAAGTTGCCATCAAAATTAAATCTAAGGAGAGATTTGAGATGGAAAAGTTTTTTAAACTCAAGGAAAACGGAACAAAGTTCTCAACAGAAGTTATGGCCGGCTTGACAACATTTTTTGCAATGTCTTACATTATCATTGTAAACCCAAGTATCTTGTCGCAGTCCGGTATGGAATGGGGAGCTGTGTTCCTCGCAACCATTATTGCTTCAATTATCGGTACTTTGGTAATGGGCTTGGTTGCAAATGTTCCGTACGCTCAGGCACCTGGTATGGGTCTTAATGCCTTCTTTGTTTTCACGGTTTGTTTCACTTTGAAATTTACCTGGCAGCAGGCATTGTCGATGGTATTTATTTGCGGACTTATTAATATTTTAATTACAGTTACAAAAGTTCGTAAGTACATTATCAAAGCAATACCCCTTAGTCTTCAGCACGCTATCGGCGGCGGTATCGGTATATTCGTTGCTTATATAGGTTTGCTGAATGTAGGTATCATCAACTTTGGTGGCGGTGTTCCCGCACTTTCGACACTTAACACACCAGTATTTTGGGTATTCCTTATTGGTTTGGCTATCACAATTGTACTCCTTGCATTAAAGGTTAAGGGTGCTATCCTTATCGCTATCGTTGCTACAACAATTATCGGTATTCCTTTTGGCGTTACAAAGCCACAGGATACAACAAGTTTCTCTGAGGCTTGTGCAGCTTTGCCCACAACCTTCCTCGCAATCTTCAAGGAAGGCGGCATTACAAGTTTGTTCACAGACATTTCAAAACTTCCTTTGGTATTGATTACAATATTTGCTTTCAGCATTTCTGATACATTTGATACAATCGGTACATTCATTGGTACAGGTCGTCGCAGCGGTATCTTCAGCGAAGAAGACGAAAAGCTTATGGAAGACAGCTCAGGCTTTAAATCAAGACTTGACAAGGCGTTGTTTGCTGATGCAACTGCTACTTCAATCGGTGCTTTGTTTGGTACATCAAACACCACAACATTTGTAGAAAGTGCTGCCGGTATCGGCGCAGGTGGTCGTACAGGTCTTACCTCTGTTGTTGTTGCTATCTGCTTTGCTTTGTCAGCATTCTTTGCAACATTTGTAAGTGCAGTTCCTTCTGTAGCTACAGCTCCTGCTTTGGTAGCAGTTGGTATTATGATGATTTCTTCGTTCAAGGATATTGACTGGAGCGATTTTGGCGAAGCTGTTCCCGCATTCTTTGCAGGTATCTTTATGGCACTTTGCTACAGCATCTCATACGGTATCGCAGCAGGCTTTATCTTCTATGTAATCATCAAGCTGTGCAAGGGTCAGGCAAAAGAAATTCATCCTATTTTGTGGGTTTGCACAGGACTCTTTATCCTGAACTTCATCTTGCTTGCAACCATCTAATTCAATAAACAAAACTTATATAGCCGTATTTTCAATGCTGAAAATACGGCTATAATTTTATCTTATTTTCATTTTTTCTCTAAGCCCCGAGTATCTGGCTTGAATGTTGTTGTTTTTGACAAATTGTTGCAGGACCTCCTCCTTGCCCACCAGTATAACAAGCCGTTTTGCACGGGTTATTGCGGTGTAGAGGAGGTTTCGGGTCATCAAAAGCCTATGAGTGTCAAACATGGGCATTATCACCACATCAAACTCGCTGCCCTGACTTTTGTGGACTGTTATTGCATAGGCAAGCTCCAGCTCATCCAGTGCATTAAAGTCGTACCTGACCTCTTTTTCATCATCAAAGGTTACTGTCAAGGTTTTGCCAAAGTGATTTATTCCCGTTACAAACCCCACATCACCGTTGAATACGCCCATACCCGTTTCGGCGCCCTTTGTCCATTCAAGGTTGTAGTTGTTTTTGTTTTGCATAACCTTGTCACCAACGCGAAATACCGAGCCACCCGCTGTCTTTTCGTCCAGTTTTCCATAAACAGGGTTAAGTCGTTTTTGCAAAAGCTCGTTCAGGCTTTGAACGCCCACAATCGTCTTGCGACTTGGCGTAATCACCTGAATTTGTGAAATACTGTCCACGCCATAGGCTTTTGGTATGCGGGTCTGACAAAGGTCGGCTATGGTTTGGGCAAGCGCCTCGGCATTGGTGCAATTGACCATAAAGAAATCATTGTCATAATCATTACAAAATGGCATATCACCCCTGTTTATTCTGTGGGCGTTGACAACAATCATACTTTCTTTTGCCTGTCTGAAAATTTCGGTCAGCTTGATACACTCCACCGAATCACTTTCGATAATATCCCTCAGCACATTCCCGGCGCCAACTGCGGGAAGCTGGTCGGCATCGCCAACCATAATCAGTCGTGCCTTTTGCGGCAAAGCCAAAAGCAGACTGTGCATAAGCAGTATATCCACCATTGACATCTCGTCAACAATCAAAACATCGCAGTCCAGCTTGTTTTGTTCGTTTCGGGCAAAGTATGCCCTGCCTTGACTGTCCGATGGCATATTTTCAAGAAGTCGGTGGATTGTCTTGGCTTCTCTGCCTGACACCTCGGTCATTCGCTTTGCTGCTCTGCCCGTAGGTGCCGCCAGGGCAATCGTTTTGCCTTGTGCCTCCATTATCTTGATTATTGCATTGATTATTGTGGTTTTGCCCGTACCCGGGCCGCCCGTGATAACCGACGCCAGATTTCTTAGCACCGCATCAATGGCATCGCGCTGAGCGTCTGCAAGAATAATCTCGTTTTCTCTTTCAGCAACTTCTATCATCGCATCCAGTTCATCACGGCTTATATCATACAGCGTACCGCTCATCTCACGAAGCCTTGTTGCAACACCGCGTTCTGCATCGTTGAATATTTTAAGGTACACTGCATCAAACTCGTCTTGTCGTTCAATCACGACCTCGCCATCCATGGCAAGTGTTGACAATGCGTCTTCCACCTCATCGGTTTCCACCTCTAAAAGGATTTTTGCCTGTCCTACCAAAGCGGTTTTTGGGATGAAGGTGTGACCATTCAGATATGCAAAATTCAGCAAAACGCTCTTAACCCCCGCACAAATTCGGGGCATAAAGTTCTTTGGAATTTCCATATTCTGCGCAATCCTGTCGCACAGTTTAAATGTGAACCCGTCTATACCGCAAAGAATAAACGGGTTCTCGTTCACAACCGTAACTATGTGTTCGCCAAAGGTTCTGTATGCTTTGACCGCAAGGTTTGGTGATACTCCGTATTTCTGAAAAAACACTACTATCTTTTTAAGTCCAATCTGCTCCACATACCTTTTATATATATCATCGGCTTTGGCTTTGGAAATTCCCCGTATCTCGCAAAGTCTGTATGGGTCGTTTTCGATAACATCAAGGGCGTCTTTGCCAAAGGCTTCCACTATCTTCCTTGCGGTGCTTTTGCCAATGTGCGGTAAAACCCCTGAGCCAAGATAAAGTTCTATCTCGTCCTCGTTTTGTGGCGGTTTGCGTTCAAACATACGCACGCTGAACTGTTCGCCATATTCGGGGTGGGCTGTCCAATCGCCAAAAGCCTCTATTCTTTCGCCCTCGGAAAGGCCCGGCATATACCCGGTCAAAGTGTAGAGCTTGCCCTCAGACGAAACATCACAAACAGTATATCCGTTGGCATCGTTCTCGTATATGATGCCTTCAATAATTCCGCAAAGCCGCTCCATTCTGGAAGTCCTCCCACCTTCAAGATTTCTTCCATTTTACCACACAGACACATACAATGTCAATTCAAACAACCGTAAAACCTTATGGCTTATTTCATTGCCTGGGCAAGCTTGACCAAAAGTGTTTCACCATACCTGTAACACATCAAAAAGTCTATGGTTTCGTCCTCAATTCCTGTCTTTGCCTGAATGATTTCAATAGCTTCTTCCACCGTCACTTCCCTCACCCCCTCGCTTATTTTGTCAAAGGGGAAGTTCCGCCCCGGGCAGGCGGTGCTTTGCAAACTGCGATGAGGCGATACCTTTGCGTTTGGGTAGAGGGTTTTTAAATAACTTATTAACTCTCTGCCACTTTTTTCTTGTGCCGCCGACATGGTCTTCTCCACCTCGAAGTTCCCCTCAAAGCACACGCCTATACCATTTTGATTTGCTCCGATGGTATGAGCACCAACCTTGCCGATTGGTCTGCCCTTGTAGACTTCCCCATTTTTGCGTATATAGAAATGGTAACCAATCCCTGCATAACCCCTTGCCAGATGTTGTCTGTGTATGCTTTCTGCCGTACCATCCCCCGCACGATGATGCAAAACTATATAGTCGGTGCAGTTTCGGTCTGTAAGGGGGGAGCTCCACTTATAATTTTCTTTGATTATATTCATCAGCCAATTCCCCCTTAAGACATTCTATCGCTTTGTTTACAACTGTTGGCAACGGAATACCCATAAGCCCCGAGTTTTCTATTATAGAAAGCGCCTCGTTGACAACAAATCCTATAATCACCATTGTTCGTATGTAATCCGTGTCCAGCAAGATATCCATACGATATGCCACCATAACAAAGATAAGCATAACGCCCTTTTTGCACAGGCCTTTCCATCCCTCGTGGCTGTCAAGAGCACCCGTCTTTGACTTGTTGCTCTTTTTGAAAACACCTGCAACAATAAGACCTGTTATATAATCTACTGCCATAAAAATTATAAGAGTCAGAATCTCCTCGGACCAGCCTCCAAACAGTTTTGCAAGGAAGCTGCCAATCGCCCCCGCCAGGGCGCAAATGACAAGCTTTAAATTTGATATGCTATTCATTTGAATACTCCCTTATGCCTCGTCTGTTGGTACTGCATCTGCTTCTGTCGGCAGTTCTTCTTCAACGGGTGCAGGGCAAGCCTCCATTACCTCGGTAGCTTGCGCCTCGGTTATAAAACCCTTTGACAAGTATGCTGCCGTCAACTCTGTTACCTTTACAAAGGGCGTCAATCCCTTTTTATATCCGTCGATTATTCCTGCTTTTAACCATTCACTAAAATTAAACATTTAAACTGTACCCCCTAAACTTATTATTGCTTGCTTTAAAGTGTCAAGCTCACTCTTTACATTGTTATATGCCCTTGTTGCGTCTGCTTTGTATGTAATTGAAAATTCCGCATTGCCTGTCAGCCTTGTATCCAAATATTCTGTATATAAAGCAAGTATCTTTTGACCGTTTTCTGTATCGGTTATATCTGTTTCAACAGGCTCTCTCATTTTGCATACAAACTCTGCGTCAGCATTAATTGTATCGACATATGTTTTAGCCTCTTCTAATGTAGGACATAGTTCTTTGGAAATATGGAATGCCACTATATTTGAACTATCAGCATGACAATATGAGTTTGGAGTTCCATATACCATTGAATCAACCTTCCTGTAGTGCGTGCAATAACTGGGCGAAGCGTACCACATTGGTTGACCGCACCTTATATAATAGCGAAAATATGTTCCTTGGTCAGACCAGCTGAATGTATTATACTGTGAAAGTATAGTATTATGAACTCTCTGGATTAATTTAACGGTTTTATTCCTGCCGTCAACAACAATCTCGTCCCTTGCTACCCACTCGCCATTGATATTTTTTAGGCCTCTGAGAGTTATGTCGTCGAGGGTTACCTCTTGCGGATTTTCCCCCTTGCTGTCCGTTATTGTAATTGTTGGATTTTCCACGCTTACTATGTCAATTGGGGCATCAAGTGTAGGCGTTCCGTCTTGTGTACTTTCACCATATATATTTAGCCCAACAACACTGGTATTTGAACTATCGTTGATATCGTGACTTTTTGCAATATCTGTTGATAAAATCAAAGTGTTATTGTCTACTTGCTGCCATACCGCCGTGTAATCTTCGGGGATTGAGGCAAGTACTTTAGCCCCTTTTCCTGCAATAGAGGTTTTTTCTTCCTCGGTCTTTGTTTCAATCTCTGCAAGAGCTGTCGCCTTTGCCGTGTTGATATTTTGGGCGCCGTCCTCACTCATACCAAACAATTCGGTTTTCCATTGTTCTAAAATATCGGCGTATTCTTCGGCAATCATCTCGCCATTGTATATACCCTTTGCAACCGATATCCCTGAAAAGATGCCGGTGTTCCATACATATACAGTTTCGTCAGCATCGTAACATACAAATCGGATAAGAAACGATATCAACCCTGTATACCTTGTTGCATTTTGTGATATTAACCACGAAAATACGATTTTCCCTTCGTCTTCGGCATCAATTTCTGCATCCCGAACTTGGTATATCCCCTCATTCTGTTCCTTTGTTGTGCCGTCAACATTGATATAATGTACCTCAATATTACTGCATTCTGACATGTCGTGCCCCTCAACAAATCGGGGCATTGAAAACCCAAACCGCTCTGAGTTGTGGTCATACTGTATTATCGACATTTTTGACTCCGACATATTTTTTATAGACCTTGTTAACGGGTCTATCTCAAAGCACGGGTCACAATCAATTATTATGTTTTCATGCGTCATTTATCTTTCCTCCTTATACCAATATTGTCTTATATGCTCCAAGCATATCCGCCGACACATACGGTGTTTCAACCCCTGATGAAAGTTCTTGTGTTATACAAAGCCTGCCGTCTACCATCTTTGCATAATTGAAAGGGCCATAGGCATAAAGTTGCTGCATATAAACACTGTCGTTGCTGCTTAAGTCAAGCATCTGATATCCCTTTAGCCCCGGAGAATACACCAAAGCATAGTTAAACTTGCCCAAATCCACCTCAGGAATCCTTGCTATAACAAACGAATTCGGTTCCCCTTCAGTTGTTTCCAGCAGTTCCGGTTCGATTTCTGCAAATGCCGTATTGAGCTTTACATTCTTGCCCAAGGTTGCCACCTTTGACTGTGCAAATGTGCGTTTGTCTGTGGCAACACCATCTTTAATTTTGCTAAGCAAAACTGTTTCACCCACATTTGGAAGCTGTGCCTCAAACCGAATTTCTGCCATCTGCAACGATGGATTGTAATGTGCAAAAACAAACCCCGATATGGTTGGTTGTGCTAATATTACATAACCTGCACTGTCTACCTCAAGTCTTACTCCGCTTTCAAAAAAGATTATACCCTGCGAAACTGTTACTGTCATAATCTCAGAGCTTGTATTTTGAACAATTACCTTGCATCCGTTAAGCTGAACGCCTGTCCCCACCAATGCCGAGGTCATTGCGTTCAGGTTCGAAACATTATAGCTGCTCTTACTTAAAAAGGGCGCAACGCCCGCTCCCACAAGGCTTCTTGCTATATCATTGACATCCTGGGTGCCATAGACCGCATTGTCAACAAAGCTATATTTAATTCCCATTAAATCTCCTCCTTCTTTACCGATGCTCCTCTATTCTTCAAATATCGGGATAACCCCCGACCCGTTTGTGTCTGTATAAAGGTTTACCGCTGTTATACGCTTACGCTCGGTTTTTTTAAATTCACCATACTCAAGCTGAACTCTCACCTCGTCGCCAAGGTTGTAGTCTTCGCCATATTTTATCCCTTTGGTTTCGGTTTCAGAGCTTTCCCGACGAATCAGCTCGGCAAGTTCCGCCTTTGCCTCAGCCTCGGTCTTGACTCCGCTGAGAACTGCATCCCACTTCCCCGCTCCGTCGGTTTTTGGCGTGCCTGTGTATATCCAGATGGTGTCAGGCTTGATGTTTGTAATCTTCCACTTGCCACCAGGCGTGTCTGAATACAAATAGTAATCCTTATTACACCACAGACCAAACCGTTCCACTCGGTTGCCTGACGATGTGTAATCGTCAGAGGTAATGCGGTAAAATGTATAGGCATTTGCGGGATTGCTGTCATTAAGGCTTGGGGAATTGCTTTCTGCATTCCAATTGCCCATATTTTTGTATCTGCGCTTGTACCAGCCGCAGCCACCGACCATCGCCGACTTGTCCACAGTGTAGCACATATTATAAGCGGTGCGATTTGATGGCGATAATACGCACATACTCTCGCCACCCTTATACACTTCAAAAACGAAGGTCCTTTGAACAAGGTCAGCCTTAAGCCGAAAACCCAGTCCTTGTGGGGCAAGCACCTCACACACCACATTGTAAAGAGTTTTTACATCATTTGTTGTATATTCAGTTATCTCGCCCAAATTTTGAACTTCGCCAAGCACCACAAAATCAGAAACTGTAGTTTCTACCGCTGTACGAGCAATAACCTCTGCCGATACCCCCGACTTTGAGAATGGGATTACACCTCGTTTGGTGAAAAGCCACTCAGGAGTTCTGCCGTAAATTGCAATGTCCTCACCGACGCACCAACCCGTAACTATGGCAGAATTACCATCGGCCACAAACAAAAGTTCTGCATTGGTTTCCAAAAGCGTTATAATATCACTGTTTACCAGCGAATAATGGATTTCTGCCGTTCCGTAACCGCAATACTTCTTCTCATAATTAAAAGAAATAAATCTGGGATAATCCCCCAGCCGATTAAAGGAATAGTCATAAAACACAACATCTCTCACGCAATTATCGCCTCCTGATACAGGTTGTTGAACCTGCACTCTATGATAAGTTCTGCACCAATGTCGCCCATATCTGCCGAAATCACATTTTTGCCCTTTACAAGAACAAAATCGCCCAAAAAGGTGTCATCTGACAGGTATCTGATTATGTTCCCTGCAACACTGCTTTTTATAGCTCGGTTTTTCACATCAATCGTAACCACTTCATTTGCAACCGGAGCATAATTAAGGACTATCCCCTTGCCTGTTGTGGTGTTTTGTATTGAAATATACTCCGCCCCCGCAAGGCTTTGCGGATATGAAATGGTGATTATCGGCTCAACCGGGATAACCCCCATAATTTCCACCTCGGCACCTGTTACAATACTGCCGAACGCCCTTGGCAGGGTGAACGGAGTCGATAAAAGCTTGTTTCGTTTATAAAGCTTTGCAGATGAGTCCATCCGGTCTTCAAAGTACGGGTTGGCGCAAACAAATTGCACTGCAAAGGTAAGAATTTTACCTTTTAACACGCGCACCGCATCCGGAATTTGAATCTGGCTGCATTCAATTCTTCTGTCCAGATTTTCATCTTTGATATAAAGCGTTCCGGTTTTTGAAAAAACCTGCATTATCCTGCGCACAAGTGCTGCCGTACTTTCGCTTACAAGCTCCAATGAAACGGTGATTGCTCTGGCTGATGCCCGTTTTGAAATGGTTTGCTGACCATCATATTCTGCATATACTGCTGCATTATATTCTATAGCAGGCGGGGCAAGGCCCTCTATTTCTTTTATCCTGACAGAGCTTCTGTCGCTGCCTGTCATCAATACCTCGCCAAGTTCGTTGGCAAATCTAAGTTCAAGTCCCATCAGCTTTTGCCTCCTCTCAATTTTGCAAGTGTTGCCGCATTCCGTGCCGCATTAAGTTGCTGTGTTGTTGTGTCGCGGCTGGAATTGAAGGTGTAATTGCTTTGGTAGGTATTTTTCACCACCGCCGCACTCCCCTCGAAGGTGCTGTGAAGCTTTGCTGAAAGCTCTGTGGCAATCTGGTTTATAAACTCTGCAAATGTATTCCTTGCGGTTTCCATAATTTCGGGGATTCTTCCCAAAAAGCCCTCGCCAAAGGCACCGCCTGCAGACTCGCCCAAGTCGTAATAGCTTTGTGGAATACTGTCAAAGCTCTGGGACAGAACCTTGACAAATTCAGAGTCTTTCCCTTCGGTAATCTTTGTATAGTCTATGCCGCCATCCATCAGCTCCATAAGAC
>JAZNAJ010000085.1:0-3598 GCA_045586445.1 Clostridia bacterium
ATATGAGTAAGTCTGTTGCCCTGCTCATCCTGAGTGATTTTATAAACCTTTGCACCAAACTTATCCCTTTTTTCTGCTGGTAGGGTAAACTCATCAAACAGCTTTAAAAACTCGTCAACCCCCTCCTGCTTTAACGCGGAACCGAAAAAACAGGGGAATATTTTTCTTTCCCTTATGAGCCTTAAAATATCATCCTTTTCAATCTCACCTTTTTCAAGAAATTTCCGCATTGCACCTTCATCCGACAGAGCAACGCTTTCGTAAAAGCTTTCGCTGCCGAAAGATGCAAAATCAATACAGTTATCATCAAGCTTTGCTTTCAGATTATGCAAAAGAGCGTTCGCGCTATAGCTTGAAATATCCATTTTATTTACAAATATAAACACTGGAATATTTTTGTTTTTTAGAATATACCACAGCGTTTCGGTGTGACTCTGCACCCCTTCGCTGCCGCTTACAACCAAAACCGCATAATCAATCACTGATAGAGTTCTCTCGGTTTCTGCCGAAAAATCCACATGGCCGGGAGTGTCCAGCAAGGTAATCTCGCTTGAGTCGGTCTTTAAAACCGCTTGCTTTACGAAAATGGTAATTCCCCGTTCCCGTTCTATTATGTTTGTATCAAGAAAAGTATCCCCATGGTCAACTCTGCCTCTTTTTCTTATCCCTCCCGCTGAGTATAAAAGTCCTTCTGACAGGGTGGTTTTCCCTGAGTCAACGTGAGCGCGGATTCCCATCACAAGTTTTTTCATATTTTCACCTTAGTTTTTATTATTAATTTTATTGTAACATAAAAAATATACTTTGTAAAATATTATTTCTATTGTTGAAAAATTCAACAATTTATGTTATACTAACTTTAAATAATATAAAAAAGCAAATAAGAGGTCAAATTTATATGGCGTTACATATTTTAGATGAGGCAAACCGTTGCCTTGAATGTAAAGACCCTGCATGTCAGAAAGGATGTCCCATAAGCACTCCAATCCCAAAGGTTATCCGACTTTTAAAAGATAACCATCTGGACGAAGCAGGAAAAATTTTATTCGAAAACAACCCTCTCACTACCATTTGCAGTCTTATCTGCAACCACGAAAATCAGTGTGAGGGGCACTGTGTGCTTGGTAAAAAAGGGTCGCCGGTGCATTTTTCAGCTATCGAGGCATACATTTCAAATGCATATGCGCCAAAAATGATTAAAGGTCCAGCAAAACCCAACGGTCACAGAGTAGCAATTGTAGGCTCCGGTCCTGCCGGAATTACCATTGCAATAATTCTAGCCCAGTATGGCTATCAGGTTACCATTTTTGAAAGCAAGGATAAAATTGGTGGTGTACTTCGTTATGGTATCCCTGAATTTCGCCTTCCAAAAAGCGTACTTGATGATCTGCAGTATCGCCATGTAGAACTTAAAGGAATAAAAATACGCCCCAACATCCGCATTGGCGACGCAATCGGTATAGATGATTTATTCCGTGACGGTTATAAGGCAATCTTTATCGGCACAGGAGTATGGCGCCCCAATGCTTTACATATCAAGGGCGAAACCCTGGGTAATGTTCATTTTGCTATTAATTATCTAAACAATCCAGGAGTATATAAGCTTGGAGAAAATGTCACCATTATCGGAGCCGGCAATGCGGCTATGGATGTTGCAAGAACCGCCGTAAGAGGTGGCAGTCGCAATGTAACCTGTTTTTCCATTAACAGCGATGTTGCCGCAAGCGATTACGAATTTAAATATGCCAACCTTGAAGGGGTAAACTTCAATTATAATTTAAAACCCATTGAAATTCTTGATGACGGAGTAATCTTTCGCAGCGTTACCGAGAACGCCGACGGAAGTCTGACTGAAATTGACGGTAGTGACACTTTTTATCCATCCGATTCTGTTATTATTGCTATCAGTCAGGGGCCTCGTAATATTATTGTATCCACAACAACCGGCCTTGATGTCAATAATCGTGGACTGTTGTCTGCTGACGAATTTGGAAACACCAGCCGCCCCGGCATATTTGCTTCAGGCGATGTTGTTAATGGTGCAAGAACAGTAGTTGAGGCCGTTGCTCACAGTAAAATTGTAGCAGAAACCATGCACAAATATATTCAGGGACTCGCAGAAAACAAATAAAGTATCGATTTGTTTATTTCATCGAAAGGAGGAATAATTATGTCATTTGCATCAGATGTAAAAAAAGAGCTTATTGATTTGCCCGCAGAAAAGGATTGCTGTGCAACCTCATTGCTTTCAGGGATGTTATGCTTTGGCGGCAAATTTTCCTCCGACGATTATTATACTTTAAACAGTGAAAGCTACCGGCTTCTTGATTTTTTAAGCATTCTATGTGCAGAAAAATTTCTTATATGCCCCACACTTGTAAAACGGAGCGGCAGCTATTCGCTTATCCTACCGGAGGCAACTATGCTGTTGCAGGAGCTTGGCATATTAACTCCGGGTCAGGTAAAATTTTCTTTTCCCGATATGCCTGAGGACTGTTGTAAGCGAGCTTTTATTAAAGGTGCTTTTTTAAGCAGCGGTACAATTTCCTCCCCCGAAAAACAATATCATCTTGAATTTTCAACTCATCATTTTGGCATATCAGAACCACTTCGTGAACTTTTAATGGAGTTTGACATTCCTTCAAAAACACTTAGGAGAAAATCCCGCTATGTTACATATTTCAAAGACAATGATGTGATATGCGATATTCTTGCTCTCATGGGTGCGGGCAGAGCCGCCCTGACATTAAGTGAAACCAATATTTCAAAAAGCATTGCCAATCGCGACAACCGGCTGATTAATTCAGAAAATGCAAACTATGACAAAACAATAACTGCCTCGGTTAAACAAATTATTGCCATAAATACAATAGATAATCACATAGGCATTGAAAAACTTCCGCCTCAGCTTAAAGAGCTTGCACAGCTCAGACTTAATAACCGTGATTTACCGCTAAGCGAGCTTGCAGAAAGACTTGAAATAAGCAAATCGGGCGTTAATCACAGAATGAGAAAAATAATAGAAATCGCCGATAGCCTGACAGGAGAAAACGAAAATGAGTAATTTTGTTCATCTTCATACGCATACAGAATTCAGCCTACTTGACGGGGCATGCCGCATTAAAAAGCTTATCTCGCGCGTTAAAGAGCTGGGCATGAACGCTATTGCCATTACCGACCACGGAAATATGTACGGCGTGATAGATTTTTATAAAGAGGCGAAAAAACAGGGCATAAAACCTATTTTAGGCTGTGAAGTTTACACAGCACCCCGTAGCCGGTTAGAAATGGAGGGCAGGCAGGATGCTGAGCCCGGTCATCTTGTGCTCCTGGCCGAAAACGATACCGGCTGGCACAACATAATAAAGATTGTTTCCGCAGGGTTTACCGAAGGGTTTTATTACAAACCCCGTGTTGATCTTGAACTTCTGCGCGAGCATAGCGAGGGCGTAATTGCGCTTTCCGCCTGTCTTGCCGGCGATGTTGCACGAAGTCTTATGGAACAAAACATTGAAAAAGCTGAAAAATATATTGAAAGCTACACAGAAATTTTTGGTAAAGATAACTTTTTCATAGAACTTCAAGACCATGGAATTCC